>NZ_WXWP01000406.1:0-26640 GCF_009904765.1 Vibrio sp. V39_P1S14PM300 | reverse complement strand
ATTCTTTTACAACAGCGGCCTTACTAAAAAGTTTTTAATATTTGTTAATTTTAGGAGATTCACTATGCCTGTTACTAATCTGGCTGAACTTGATGCTCTGGTTGCCCGCGTGAAAAAAGCGCAAGAAGAATTTGCGACTTACTCTCAGGAGCAAGTAGACAAAATCTTCCGTGCTGCGTCTCTGGCCGCGAACCAGGCTCGTATTCCTTTAGCGCAGCAAGCGGTTGAAGAATCTGGCATGGGTATTGTTGAAGATAAAGTGATTAAGAACCACTTTGCCTCTGAGTTTATCTACAACAAATACAAAGATGAAAAGACCTGTGGTGTTCTGGAAGAAGACGATAACCTGGGTACCATGACTATCGCAGAGCCGGTTGGCATCATCTGCGGTATCGTACCAACCACTAACCCAACATCAACTGCGATCTTCAAATCTCTGATCTCTCTGAAGACTCGTAACGGCATCATCTTCTCGCCACACCCTCGTGCAAAGAATTCAACCAATGATGCAGCAAAACTGGTTCTGGACGCCGCTGTGGCTGCCGGTGCACCAAAAGACATCATCGGCTGGATCGACCAGCCATCTGTAGAGCTGTCTAACGCTCTGATGAAACATGAAGGTATCGCGCTGATCCTGGCAACCGGTGGTCCTGGCATGGTGAAAGCAGCATACTCTTCAGGTAAGCCAGCGATCGGTGTCGGTGCGGGTAACGTGCCTGTCGTGATTGACGAAACTGCGGACATCAAACGAGCGGTTGCGTCTATTCTGATGTCTAAAACGTTCGACAACGGCGTAGTGTGTGCTTCTGAACAAGCCGCTATTGTGGTTGACGCGGTTTACGATGAAGTGAAGGCGCGTTTTGCTTCTCACAAAGCCTACGTACTGAGCAAAGCAGAAGCAGAAAAAGTACGTAAAGTTCTGCTGATTGACGGCGCGCTGAACGCGAAGATCGTAGGTCAGCCAGCAGCGAAAATCGCAGATATGGCGGGTGTTAACGTGCCTGCAGACACGAAAGTACTGGTCGGTGAAGGTCTGGGGAAAGTGTCGTACGATGATGAATTTGCACACGAAAAACTGTCTCCGACTCTGGGTCTGTTCCGTGCTGACGATTTTGAAGATGCGGTAGCACAAGCGGTGACCATGGTTGAAATCGGCGGTATCGGTCACACCTCTGGTCTTTACACCAATCAGGACGTCAACGCAGACCGTATCCGTTACTTTGGTGACAAACTGAAAACGGCACGTATTCTGATCAACATCCCAACCACTCACGGTGGTATCGGTGACCTGTACAACTTCAACGTTGCGCCGTCTCTGACTCTGGGTTGTGGCTCTTGGGGTGGTAACTCTATCTCTGAGAACGTAGGTCCTAAGCACCTGATCAACAAGAAAACTGTAGCGAAACGAGCTGAAAACATGTTGTGGCACAAACTACCTAAGTCAATCTACTTCCGTCGTGGCAGCCTGCCAATCGCACTGAGCGACCTGGAAGGCAAAAAACGCGCGTTCCTGGTCACTGACCGTTTCCTATTCAACAACGGTTATGCAGACGATGTAGTACAACTGCTGAAAGCTCAGGGTATGGAAGTGCAAACTTTCTTCGACGTAGAAGCGGATCCAACGCTGTCTGTGGTTAAGAAAGGCGCTGAAGCGATGAGCAGCTTCCAGCCAGATGTGATTCTGGCACTGGGTGGTGGTTCACCAATGGACGCAGCGAAAATCATGTGGGTGATGTACGAACACCCAGAGACCCACTTCGAAGAACTGGCGATGCGCTTTATGGACATCCGTAAACGTATCTACAAGTTCCCTAAAATGGGTCAGAAAGCGGAGCTGGTATGTATTACAACCACTTCCGGTACCGGTTCAGAAGTAACGCCGTTTGCCGTAGTAACTGACGACAAAACTGGTGCGAAATACCCACTGGCGGACTACGAACTGACTCCGAACATGGCTATCGTTGACGCTAACCTGGTGATGAACATGCCTAAGTCGCTGACTGCCTTCGGTGGTTACGATGCGGTTACTCACGCTCTGGAAGCTTACGTGTCGGTTCTGGCGAACGAATACTCAGATGGTCAGGCACTGCAAGCTCTGAAGATGCTTAAAGAGTACCTGCCATCAAGTTACGCGAACGGTGCTAACGACCCAATCGCACGTGAGAAAGTGCACAATGCTGCGACCATTGCTGGTATCGCATTTGCCAACGCGTTCCTAGGTGTGTGCCACTCCATGGCGCACAAAATCGGCGCTGAGTTCCACCTGCCTCACGGTTTGGCCAACGCGTTGCTGATCTCTAACGTGGTTCGTTACAACGCCAACGACAACCCAACTAAGCAAACTGCGTTCTCGCAATATGACCGCCCACAAGCCCGTCGTCGTTACGCGGAAGTGGCTGACCATCTGGGTCTGAGCCAGGCGGGTGACCGCACTGCGCAGAAGATTGAGCGTCTGCTGGCGTGGTTGGATGAACTGAAAGTGGATCTGGATATTCCAATGTCAATTCAGGCGGCGGGTGTTGCGGAGTCTGACTTCCTGGCGAAACTGGATGAGCTGGCGGTTGAAGCGTTTGATGACCAATGTACCGGTGCAAACCCACGCTACCCACTGATCAGTGAGCTGAAAGATGTACTGACAGCGTCTTACTACGGTAAAGCGTTCGTTGAAGGAGACACTTTCGAAGGCACCACAGTTATCAAGAAAAAAGCGGATCAGGAAGCAGCGAAAGCCGCTCCTAAAGCGAAGAAAGCCAAAGCGAACGCGTAATTGGCTGCCTGAGATGGGTTTTCGCTAGAGCGAATCATCTCAGTACATCGGGAAAAGTTCAGCCCCGGCCGATTGGCCGGGGCTTTTTTATACCCACATGACCAGAATCGCCGCCAAGGCGATCAGGAGCAGTCCCAGCCCATCTCGAATTCGTACGCGCTGACGCAGCCAGAAAATAGAGATCAACATGGTAAAGAACACCTCGACCTGACCCAGAGTTTTTACATACGGCACGGCCTGTAACGACATCGCGCTGAACCAGCCAATAGAACCAATGCAACTGCAGGCGCTGGTGAGTAGCGTGAGACGCGGTTTTGACCACAATACTTTGAGCGTCGGCGGGTCGGTCATCAATAAATATACGAGTAACACAAACGTTTGCAGTGAAATCACCAGCAATAGCACCCAAGCGGCGCTGTGTGGAAAAGACAGCCCTAATGCCAGGCTGGCTTCTCGAACCCACAGAGACGTCAATGCAAACGCACTGCCACAGCCAAGTCCAATCAGTACCGTCGACAGCGATATGTGGCGATAGTGACCTTGAGAACTCATCAAAAAGACGCCAACGCCGCCGATCAGCACGCCAAGCCAGCCCAGCGTGGTCAGTTGGGTACCGAAAAACAGCATGCCGAGAATCGCCGCAACCAGGGCTTCACTTTTGGCCAGCCCCGCACCGACTGCATAGTTGTTGAACTTGAATAGTGTGACCATCAGCGCGGTAGCAATAATTTGCATCAGCGCGGCGCCAAGAATAAAGCCGCTAAAACGCAGATTGAACTCCGGCCATGCTGTCGGGTCGATCTGATACAGAACCAGCAGATACAGTGCGGCAATAGGGCCAGCCCAGAGAAAGCGTGCCAGAGTGACACCTGTGGTTTTAACGTCAGAAGAGAGGCGACTTTGAAAGGCATTGCGCCACGACTGCATAAAAGCAGCCAGCAGCGTAAACAAAATCCATGTCATGATTATCTATCCGCAGTGAGCAATAAGTCACCATGCTATGAAAGAGTCGCCTAATCAGCAAGTTAAATAAAAAAGCCTCCGATGTGGAGGCTTTTAACGTGGTGGTGAGGGTTAACCGGCCAATATGTCGGTGGCGACTTTATAGCTCGGATCCTCTTTGACGTTAATTTCGACCAGACTGCCTGCTTTGTGCAGCAGCGCACGGCAATCCTGACTCAGATGGCGCAGGTGCAGCGTTTTACCTACAGCAGCGTAACGCTCTGCAACGGTTTCGATCGCTTCAATCGCTGAGTGGTCGGTAACGCGAGAGTTGGCAAAGTCGACAATCACATCCTGTGGATCATTTTGCGCGTCAAACAGCTCCAGGAAGTTGGCGGCTGAACCGAAAAAGATCGGGCCGTTGATGTGGTACTCTTTAGAGCCTTCGTCGTTGATGCGACTGCTGGCGTAGATGTGTTTGGCATGTTCCCAGGCAAACATCAGCGCCGAGGCGATCACCCCGACCGCGACCGCGACGGCCAGATCAGTCATGACCGTCACGACGGTCACCAGCACGATAACAAAGAAGTCCTGTTTTGGTACGCGGCGTGCCAGTTTGAAGGTTGCCCATTCAAACGTACCGATGACAACCATGAACATCACCCCAACCAGTGCCGCCAGCGGGATCATTTCGATCAATGACGATGCGAACAGGATAAACACCAGCAACATAACGGCGGCAACAATGCCTGACAGGCGGCCACGACCGCCAGAGTTCACGTTGATCATCGATTGGCCAATCATGGCACAACCACCCATAGCACCAAACATTGAACAGGTGACGTTTGCCAGACCCTGACCAACGCATTCGCGATTGGACTGACCACGGGTGTTGGTCATTTCGTCCAGTACGGTCAGAGTAAGCAGCGATTCAATCAGACCAATGGCGGCGAGTATCACGGCGTACGGCAGAATAATTTGCAGCGTTTCCAGTGTCATCGGTACACTCGGCAACGCAAACGTTGGTAGTGTGCCAGCCAGTGTAGCGGCCGCATCGCCAGACATGGTACGTAGGAAGTCAACCACGGTGCGAGTCTCCAGTCCCAGACCTTGCACCAGCAACGTCACAGACACGATGGCCACCAGTGATGAAGGTACCGCTGTAGTCAGTTTTGGCAAGAAATGGATGATTGCCATAGTGAGTGCAACCAAGCCGAGCATCAGCATCATTTGGTCGCCTGGCAACCAGGTCAGAGCGCCGCTCAGATCCGGAGCTTTAAATTGACCGAGTTGCGCCAGGAAAATCACGATTGCCAGCCCGTTCACGAACCCTATCATTACCGGATGGGGAACCATGCGAATGAATTTGCCGAGT
This sequence comes from Vibrio sp. V39_P1S14PM300, assembly GCF_009904765.1. Lineage (NCBI taxonomy): Bacteria > Pseudomonadati > Pseudomonadota > Gammaproteobacteria > Vibrionales > Vibrionaceae > Vibrio > Vibrio sp. V39_P1S14PM300. Next base: position 21,556 of record NZ_WXWP01000406.1, on the reverse strand, counting down.
TTGAACAGACCTGCGGTGATCTGCAAGGCACCAGCCAACAGAATGGCGGCAAACAAATACTGGACGCCATGTGTGGCCACCAAGCTGACCATGACCACGGCCATCGCTCCGGTCGCGCCGGAGATCATGCCTGGACGACCACCGAAAACAGAGGTAACCAGGCCGACAATAAAGGCTGCGTACAGACCAACCATCGGGTCAACGCCCGCAACAAAGGCGAACGCGACAGCTTCTGGCACCAGTGCCAGCGCGACAGTCAGGCCCGACAAAACGTCATTTTTGACAGAGTGCTTGGAAAATTGTGGGAATTCGAACATGTTTGCTCAGTTCTTTGCTCATATTGGTGAATGTTGACCGTGAAGGGCTTCCTGCCGCTGAGCAAAAGTGAACACTTAAAAGAGCAGCTGGCCAGAGCCGGGCACGGTGAGTCGGGGAATGCTACCGAAAACTGTGATTGAGTTCAATAAATAACCGGAGAACCGGCGCTTTGTTTGGCCCGATTGAATGAAAAAGCCCGCTGTGTAGCGGGCTTTGAGGAGGTGATTACACCTGAGGCTTGGTCATTACGGCACCAGCCTGGTTGCGAGCCGCCTGACTGCCGGCCCCCCGAGACTGATAACGCTCGCTGCGCAGTGGCGCAGCGACAATGTCGATGGCGCGCAATTCACTGGTACCTGGCGCTTTAGCCATTGGTGACGCGGCGTGCCCTTTAACCAGAGCCGTCGCTGCTTTCTTGGCGACAGGTTCGTTGACGATAGGTTTTGCCGTCACAACAGGAGCCTTATCAGCACTCGCTTCTGGTTCTACAGCCGCCACCTTCGGTGCTGTGGCCGTGTCTGTTTCTACAACAACGTCAGCCGGAGCTTCATTTGGTACGGCTGACGCAGTGTCCACAATCGGGGCTTCAACGACCGGTGCAGCTTGCGGCGCCACGTCGGCTTCGACGCTGGCTGTAACTGGCGCTTCGACTACTGGGGCGAACTCTTCCACTCGGCGGACGATCACTTTACCCATCGCCATTTCTGGGCAGGCAACGCCACCCAATGCCGGTGTTGTGATTGACTCAGCTTTTGGCGTCGCTTTCTCATCGCGTTTTGGTTTTTGCACCAGATCGTAGCGTGGCATCACTTTACCCATAGCCATCTCTGGAGAGGCAACCCCACCTTTGCGCAGGCGGAATGGGTTAGGGCGACGGTCACGACCACGACGACGACGTTGGCCACTGGCACGCAGATGACGTGGAGAACGACGGTTGCGACGTTGCTTACCTTCACCTTCTTCAGCCGCAGTTTCCGTGGTCGTTTGTTCGGCCACTTCAGCCACTGCTTGTGCTTGAACCTGTTTCACTTCTTCAGCCGTTTCCGCCTGCTCTTGCTGGTCTTTAACGCGTACCTGCTTGGTCAGTTTACGACGCTGACGACGCTCTTTGACCTTGGCTGCCTTTTCTTCCGCACGCTCAGAACGAGGATCTTTTTTCTCGGCTTGCGCATCCGCTGCCAACTTCTGACCTTGTTCCGCCAGTTTGTTTGGTTTGGCTTCATCGCGATCACGCTGTTTACGGCGATCCTGTTTCGGTTTACGCGTGTCTTTCTTGCGTTCCTGAACCGGTTTCGCTTCGACGATGTTGTCCTGCTCTTCACGTTTTGGCTTGCGTTTGTTCTTATCGCGGTTGTCACGATTGTCACGGTTACCATCACGGCTATCGCGATTGTCTCGGTTGTCTCGGTTGTCGCGGTTATTACGACGACGCTGATCGCTGCGGTTACGACGCTGACGATTGTTGCGGTTGTCTTTCTTCTCTTCTTGTTTCTCTTCCGGTTTTTCTTCTGGTTGTGAAGAACCGAACAGGAAACTACCCAGTGCTTTAAACAGACGACTGATCACACCTGGCTGCTGTGTCTCTTCCGGCTTCGCTTTCGCTTTTGGTTGAGGTTTCTTCTCGGCAACTGGTGCTGGTTTCGGCGCGGGTGTTGGCGTGGATTGCGTTGGCGCAGCAAACCCTTTCAGTACTGGTTCTTCAATACGTTTTGGTTTTGCTGCTGTGTTGCCAGTTTCTTTCGACTCCGCCTCTCTTAGGGCATCCATGCTCTTAGGAATCAGGTAAGACAGCAGATCCTGCTCTTCACCTTCACGAATTCGAACCACTTCAAAATGAGGCGTTTCCATATCGGAATTCGGCACTACAGTGATTTTTACTTCCTGAGCACGTTCAATATGGTTAACTGAACGGCGTTTTTCGTTGAGCAGGTAAGAGGCGATCGGCACTGGTACCACAGCCAGAACCTGAGACGTGTTGTCTTTCAGCGCTTCTTCTTCGATTTCACGCAACACAGACAGTGCCAGAGATTCATTGTCTCGCACCACACCAGTACCGCTACAACGCGGACAAATGTGATGACTGGCTTCTGCCAGTGAAGGGCTCAGGCGTTGGCGTGACATCTCTAACAGACCAAAGCGTGAGATTCGACCGATCTGTACTCGGGCTCGATCCAGACGAACGGCATCACGCAGGCGGTTTTCGACTTCGCGCTGGTGGCGGACAGGGGTCATATCGATAAAGTCGATCACCACCAGGCCGCCCAGGTCGCGCAGACGCAATTGACGAGCAATTTCATCCGCAGCTTCTAGGTTGGTATTCAGCGCTGTTTCTTCGATATCACCGCCTTTAGTGGCACGCGCGGAGTTGATATCAATCGATGTCAGTGCTTCGGTTGGGTCGATAACGATAGAACCACCGGATGGCAGACGTACTTCGCGTTGAAACGCTGATTCGATTTGACTTTCGATCTGGTAATGACTGAATAGTGGTACTTCACCAGGGTACTTCTTAACTCGATTTTCAAAATCAGGGCGAACGCGTTTGATGTGCTCTTTCGCACGTTCAAAAACGGTATTGCTGTCGATCAGGATTTCACCGATATCGCGACGTAAATAGTCACGAATCGCCCGGAACAGAACATCAGTTTCCTGGTGAATCAGAACCGGTGCCGGATGACCGTCGGCTACGCCTTTGACTGCTTGCCAGTAATCAAGCAATACATTCAAGTCCCACCCGAGCTCTTCGGCACTTTTGCCAACCCCGGCAGTACGGACGATAAGGCCCATACCCTGAGGGACTTCAAGCGTGCTGAGGGCTGCTTTCAGTTCGGTGCGCTCATCACCTTCGATGCGGCGAGAAATCCCACCAGCACGAGGGTTGTTTGGCATCAGAACCAGATAACTGCCCGCCAGAGAAATAAAAGTGGTCAGCGCAGCACCTTTGCTGCCGCGTTCCTCTTTTTCTACCTGAACGATCACTTCCTGACCTTCTGTCAGCACTTCTTTTATGCTTGGACGGCCTTGGTAGGTATAACCTTCGGGGAAGTATTCGCGGGCAATTTCTTTAAGTGGGAGGAATCCGTGTCGCTCTGCACCGTAGTCAACAAAAGCTGCTTCCAGGCTTGGTTCGATGCGGGTGATACGTCCTTTGTAGATATTCGCTTTTTTCGATTCGTGACCCGGACTTTCGATATCTAAATCGAACAGTCGCTGGCCATCGACCAAAGCGACACGCAACTCTTCTTTCTGAGTTCCGTTAATTAACATTCTTTTCATTGTGAATCTCGTTATGTCTTTCTTCGTTTTGATTTTTTTCTTGCCGCTGAAGTCGTTCTCATGGTGCCGGATCCCATGGCTTTATCGGTGCAGCCTCCCGGCTGGAGGGATGCTCTCGGGCACGTCAGTCATCACAAGCTTCAAAATGCGAGCCTGTGATCCGCAGTGGCGGTAAATACTCAGCATGAATGACGATGAGTAGGGCAGCAAGATGAGCTCAACGTGATGGTGTCTTACGCCATATGCAGCACCTCATCATCGAGCTATCTACTCAATTACTTAGTAAAAGTGTACGATTAATGTACAAAATACAACCGGAACACTTTTCACAGCTGTGAACTATAGCAGCGCGTGGTGAACACAGCAATCTGCTTTGTTATAAACAGGCGAAAAAAAACGACTTTTTCTCCTCAGGCTAACGTTTAACTTGCTGTTTAATTGGGTATTTATCACCACAAAACGATATTTCGTAACCGTTTGCTGCTTTGTTATCCACAGTCCAGCAATGACCGTGTTGTTCGTCATAAAAGCGCCCGCTAAACCGCAATTTTTATTTCATAGAAAATGTGAAATTGAGCATCTTTGAGTGATACAATAGCGAAATGAGCGAAATCAGAACAAAAGTCCAGTTGGTCGATATTGACGACGACATGGCGGGTCAGCGCATCGATAACTTTCTGCGCAACCAATTAAAAAACTTACCGAAAAGCATGATTTATCGCATCGTGCGTAAGGGTGAAGTGCGGGTGAACAAAAAACGTATCAAGGCTGAATATAAGCTGAAAGCCGGGGATGTGGTACGAATTCCACCTGTCACTTTAGAAGCGGCTCAGGAAGACAATCTGCCGAGCACCAAACTCAACTTGGTGGCAGAGCTTGAGCAGCACGTGATTTATGAAGATGAACACATGCTGATCCTGAATAAACCATCGGGTACTGCGGTACATGGTGGCAGCGGACTCAAGTTCGGTGCGATTGAAGCCCTGAGGGCCCTGCGTCCGGACGCGCGTTTTTTGGAGCTGGTCCACCGTATTGACCGCGACACCTCAGGCATTTTGCTGGTGGCCAAAAAGCGCTCCGCGTTGCGCCATCTTCAGGCACAGTTTCGTGAGAAAACCGTGCAGAAGTATTATTTTGCACTGGTAATGGGGCAGTGGAAGAAAAGTTGCAAAGTGGTGAATGCCCCGCTGCTGAAAAACGACGTTAACAGTATTGTCCGGGTGAACCCGAATGGAAAGCCTTCAGAGACGCGATTTAAGATTCTCGAGCAGTTCGCGCAAGCCACGTTAGTACTGGCGAGCCCGATCACCGGACGAACGCACCAGATCCGGGTGCACAGCCAATATACCGGGCATCCAATTGCCTGGGATGATCGCTATGGCGATCGCCGTTTTGATGCGTATACCGGTCAGTTCGGTCTGGATCGCTTGTTCCTGCATGCGGCCAATATCCGTTTTGTTCATCCGAAAACCGAACAAGCAATGGAGATTAACGCACCAATGGAGCCAAAACTTGAAAAAGTGCTGGCTGGGCTGCGTAACAGCAAATAACAACCAAGCGGCAGGTGTGTGCTGCCGCTTTTGATGCCACTTGTTATCCTTCGCCCAACACCGGAACGTGTTGCCGTTCCAGCATGTCGATCAGGGTGATCAGCGGCAATCCGATTAGCGTGTTCGGATCGCGTCCTTCGAGCCGGTCAAACAACGCAATCCCCAAACCTTCACTTTTAAAGCTACCTGCGCAGTTCAGTGGCATTTCTTTGTCTACATAAGCTTCAATTTGCTGTTGAGTCAGTGAACGGAAATGAACATGAAACGGTTCCACTGCGACTTCGGTGTTCCCACTATGCGTGTTGTGCAATGCCAGCCCGGTATAGAAAGTGATCGTCTTGCCACTCTGGCGGGTTAATTGAGCGATCGCCTTCTCGCGGGTATGAGGTTTGCCGACGATCTGACCGTCAATCACACACACCTGATCTGAGCCGATCACTAAACTGGGGCGCGATAGGCGGCAAGAGCGAGCTTTGGCTTCGGCAAGACGAGCCACCAGTGCCTGAGGTGCTTCATTTACCAATGGTGTTTCATCGCAATCGGGTGACGCGGTGATGAAAGGCAAATCCAGTTTAGTCAGAATTTGCTGACGATAAGGGGAGGTCGAGGCTAAAACAAGTTGGTATTTCGGCATTTTACTTTACAATTCCGACAGGGTTTGATGCTTGATTGATAAAGAATACTTGTGTTGAATCCAGTTCTCTATTGAAAGGTAAAAAAAGTACAACTTTTTCCCCTTTTTCTTTGACTAAACACGTTTTGGAAGATAATATTCGCGCCCTATGCAAAAGGTAAAAATACCGCGAACGGTTGATCCGGCGAAAGCGGCTCAGAAAAGATTGGACTACAATGGCATCATTCAGGCTAGTCTTTTCAAGCGCTTAGAGGAATCGGTCGAAGGCGTTAAACGCGACGCTCAAGTGTCATTGTCATTCGGGTTGGATGAACAGCGACTCGTTGTTATCTCTGGTAAAGCTAACATCGAAGTCGATTTAGAGTGTCAACGCTGTAACGAGGTTTTCGCACATGAGTGCGAAGTTCAATTCACTTATACGCCTTACTATAGTGCGAAAAGTGAAGAGGATGCACCGGAAGAGTACGATTTGGTAGATCTGAACGAGTACGGTGAAGTCGACCTTATACAGTTAGTTGAAGACGAGTTCATTCTAAGTTTACCCCAGGTTGCAATGCACGAAGAAGCGGACTGTAGCGTTGATTCAGACAACTTGGTGTTTGGTGAACTTCCAGAAGAAGTTGTGGAAGAAAAGCCGAATCCATTCGATGTTTTAAAAAACTTAAAGAAGTAACGCTTTAAGAAATTAACATAGGAGTAGGGTCCATGGCCGTACAAAAAAACCGTAAGACACGTTCTAAGCGTGGCATGCGTCGTTCACACGATGCGCTAACTACAGCTGCACTATCTGTAGACGCGACTTCAGGTGAAACTCACCTACGTCACAACGTGACTGCTGAAGGTTACTACCGTGGCAAAAAGGTTATCAACAAGTAAGGTTGACCTTTGCAAAATATAACCGTTGCACTTGATGCAATGGGCGGGGATTTCGGTCCCCGCGTCACAGTGCCTGCCGCCGTGCAGGCACTGTCGCATTTCCCAGAGCTAAAAGTGATCCTCACAGGTGATCGGAACTCGATCACATCTCAATTATCTCACCTAGGTTACGACGGCGATGCTCGAATCAGCATTGTGCACAGTGACCGAGTGATTGCGAATTCAGACAAACCTTCTTTAGCGTTACGTAACAGTCACGGTACCTCGATGGGCTCGGCGATCGATCTGGTGGCTGACGGGCAGGCAGCGGCCTGCGTCAGTGCCGGCAATACCGGCGCGTTGATGGCGTTATCCCGTTTTCGTCTCAAGCTCCTGCCGGGGATTGAACGACCTGCGCTGGTGTCAGCATTGCCGACGGCCGCGGGCAACAAAACCTGGATGCTCGATCTTGGCGCCAATGTGTCCAGTGACGCGGATTCGTTGTTTCAGTTTGCGGTGATGGGTAGTGCTCTGGCAGAGCAATACCTCCAGCGTCCTCCCCGGGTAGCGATTCTTAATATTGGTGCCGAAGAAATCAAAGGCAACGACTTGGTTAAGCGCTGCTCCGAAATGTTGTCGCAAACGCAGTCGGTCAATTTTATTGGCTATATTGAAGGTAACCAACTGCTTAGCGATGTTGCGGATGTGATCGTATGTGACGGTTTTATCGGCAATATCTGCCTGAAAACGTGTGAAGGCACTGCTCAGCTTTTTATAGAAAAGTTAAAAGCCAGCATGATGGCCTCTTCTATAAAGGGCTGGATCGCAAGAAAATTGTTTTCCGGGCTATTTACTGAACTAAAAACATTGAACCCCGACCAGTATAACGGCGCAAGTTTGCTAGGATTGCGCGGCATTGTCATTAAAAGTCACGGAAGTGCTGATGTATCCGCTGTCGTCAACGCAATTGGCGAAGCAGTACACGAGGTCAAACGACAAGTACCCAGCCGTATTAGCGATCGTTTGGAAGCGGTTTTACTCGAGAGGCATTATTAGTCTTCATGTATAGCAAAATTTTAGGTACTGGCAGCTACCTGCCATCTCAGGTGCGTACCAACGCTGATCTAGAGAAAATGGTAGATACTAGCGATGAGTGGATCGTCACACGTACTGGTATCAAAGAGCGCAGAATCGCAGCCGAAAACGAAACGGTCGCAGACATGGCTTACTACGCAGCCGAAAATGCGATTGATATGGCCGGTATCGATAAAGAGGCAATTGACCTGATTATCGTTGCCACCACCAGTGGCAGCCATACGTTCCCATCGTCAGCGTGTCAGGTTCAGGCCAAACTGGGCATCAAAGGCTGCCCGGCATTTGATCTGGCCGCAGCGTGTTCTGGTTTTATCTATGCTCTGTCAGTGGCGGATCAGCACATCAAATCGGGTATGTGCAAGAATGTTTTGGTGATTGGTTCCGATGCGCTATCAAAAACCTGTGATCCTACCGATCGTTCAACTATCATTCTGTTTGGTGATGGTGCCGGAGCGGTTGTCGTGGGCGCGAGCGAAGAACCGGGAATTTTGTCGACGCACGTGTATGCTGATGGCCGATTCGGTGAATTGCTGAGTCTGGAAGTGCCAGAGCGTGGTCAAGATGCCGACAAGTGGCTGCACATGGCCGGCAACGAAGTCTTTAAAGTGGCGGTCACTCAGTTATCAAAATTGGTGAAAGACACTCTGGATGCCAATGGGATGCACAAAACCGAACTTGACTGGTTGGTGCCCCATCAAGCGAACTACCGCATTATTTCCGCCACCGCGAAGAAGTTGGCTATGTCGATGGAGCAGGTGGTGGTCACTTTGGACCGCCACGGTAATACGTCTGCAGCGACCGTACCAACGGCACTGGACGAAGCTGTCCGGGACGGCCGGATTCAGCGTGGTCAGACTCTGCTGCTGGAAGCGTTCGGCGGTGGTTTTACCTGGGGTTCTGCACTGGTTAAGTTCTAACCCCTTAAAAGAATTCAAAAATTTAAGATGCACATCGGTGCATCTTATTCTTTCTTACTTTGCTTTAAGGACAATAACATGAGCAAGTTTGCTATCGTATTTCCGGGCCAGGGCTCACAAGCTGTCGGTATGCTTGCCGAGCTAGGCGAACAATATGACGTAGTAAAACAAACATTTGCAGAAGCATCTGAAGCACTGGGTTACGACCTCTGGGCGCTTGTTCAAAATGGACCTGCAGAAGATCTCAACCAGACTTTCCGCACTCAGCCGGCCTTGCTTGCTTCATCGGTGGCGATTTGGCGTGTATGGCAAGAGCTTGAACTTGGCCAACCGGCCAACCTGGCTGGTCATAGCCTGGGTGAGTACTCTGCGTTGGTATGTGCTGGTGTGATTGACTTTAAACAAGCCATCAAACTGGTTGAACTGCGTGGTCAACTGATGCAAGAAGCCGTGCCAGCTGGTACCGGGGCAATGTATGCCATCATCGGCCTGGACGATGAAACCATCGCAAAAGCGTGTGAGGAAGCGGCACAAGGTGAAGTAGTTTCACCAGTGAACTTCAACTCGCCAGGTCAGGTTGTGATCGCGGGCAGCAAAGATGCAGTTGAACGTGCCGGCGTACTGTGCAAAGAAGCGGGCGCCAAACGCGCGCTACCTCTGCCGGTTTCAGTGCCTTCTCACTGTGCATTGATGAAGCCCGCAGCCGAGAAATTGGCGGTGGCTTTGGAAGCGATCGAATTTAACGCCCCTCAATTGCCAGTGATTAATAACGTTGACGTTGTTGCCGAAACGGATCCGGCGAAAATCAAAGATGCGCTGGTGCGCCAGTTATACAGCCCAGTCCGCTGGACAGAGAGTGTGCAGCTGATGAGTGAACAGGGCGTAGAGAAATTACTTGAAGTTGGTCCGGGCAAAGTACTGACTGGTCTGACGAAACGTATCGTGAAGACACTCAGCGGCGCGGCAGTGAATGATATTGCCTCATTAGAAGCCGCTAAGTAATTTACAGATCATAGGAAAAACGAACATGATGAATCTAGAAGGCAAAATTGCTCTGGTGACTGGCGCAAGCCGTGGTATCGGTCGTGCTATTGCAGAATTGCTGGTTGAGCGCGGTGCGACCGTTATCGGTACAGCAACGTCTGACAATGGTGCGGCTGCGATCAGTGAATACCTGGGGGCAAACGGCAAAGGTTTTGCTCTGAACGTGACTGATGTTGAATCGATTGAATCGGTACTGAAAAGCATCAATGATGAGTTTGGTGGCATCGACATTCTGATCAACAATGCCGGTATCACACGTGATAACTTGCTAATGCGGATGAAAGATGATGAATGGACCGACATCATGGACACGAACCTGACGTCTATTTTCCGTCTGTCTAAAGCCGTCCTGCGCGGTATGATGAAAAAACGCAATGGCCGCATCATCAACGTGGGCTCAGTCGTGGGCACCATGGGTAACGCTGGTCAAACAAACTACGCAGCAGCAAAAGCGGGCGTAATTGGCTTTACGAAGTCAATGGCACGTGAAGTTGCATCGCGTGGTGTGACAGTGAACACAGTTGCACCAGGTTTCATAGAAACTGACATGACAAAAGCGCTGAATGACGAGCAACGTGCTGCTACACTAGCACAAGTACCAGCAGGTCGTTTGGGTGACCCGCGTGAGATTGCTTCAGCAGTGGCATTCCTTGCCTCTCCAGAAGCGGCTTACATTACGGGCGAAACCCTGCACGTTAACGGCGGTATGTACATGGTTTAATCCTCGAACTCGCAACTTTTGGCTGGTTAAATGGTCAAAAAACTGTAAAGTTCGATATAGGCATGCGCAAGATTTGTGCATGATTTAAGTCAAAAATGTACTGAATTTCGGTTAAATTCGCTAAATTTGTGGTTTGACCAGCAAGGACCCCCTTGCAACTTTCAATAGTTCGAATAAACTACGGAATCATCGCATTAGGCGACATCTGTAAAGGAAAAGAAAAATGAGCAACATCGAAGAACGCGTAAAGAAAATCATTGTTGAACAGCTGGGCGTAGACGAAGCAGAAGTTAAAAACGAAGCTTCTTTCGTTGACGATCTGGGTGCAGATTCTCTAGACACCGTAGAGCTGGTTATGGCTCTGGAAGAGGAATTCGACACTGAAATTCCTGACGAAGAAGCTGAGAAGATCACTACTGTTCAAGCTGCTATCGACTACGTAACTAGCAACGCTCAGTAATCTCTCTCCCAGGCGGCCCTCTGGCCGCCTGTGTTTTTTAATCACTTCTATACCTCTCATAGAACCATTTTCATTTCCGGAGAAGAATATCGTGTCCAAGCGTCGTGTTGTTGTCACAGGCATGGGTATGTTGTCACCGGTAGGCAACACTGTAGAATCATCTTGGAAAGCCCTGCTGGCAGGTCAGAGTGGCATCGTAAATATCGACCACTTTGATGCAACCAATTTCTCAACTCGTTTCGCAGGTCTGGTTAAAGACTTTAACTGCGAAGAGTACATGTCCAAAAAAGATGCCCGTAAAATGGATCTGTTTATTCAGTATGGCATCGCCGCTGGTATACAGGCTCTTGACGATTCAGGTTTACAAGTTACCGAAGAAAACGCAGCTCGCGTAGGTGTTGCGATTGGTTCTGGTATCGGTGGACTGGACCTGATCGAAACCGGTCACTCTGCATTGGTAGAAAAAGGCCCACGTAAAGTTAGCCCATTCTTTGTTCCTTCGACCATCGTAAACATGGTGGCGGGTAACCTTTCTATCATGCGTGGTCTGCGCGGTCCGAACATCGCGATCTCAACTGCCTGTACGACTGGTCTACATAACATTGGTCATGCGGCACGCATGATTGCTTACGGTGATGCCGATGCCATGGTCGCTGGCGGCGCAGAAAAAGCGTCAACTCCGCTGGGTATGGCAGGTTTTGGTGCTGCGAAAGCGCTGTCGACCCGTAATGATGAGCCGCAAAAAGCATCTCGTCCTTGGGATAAAGACCGTGATGGTTTTGTTCTGGGTGACGGCGCAGGCATGATGGTACTGGAAGAGTACGAACATGCCAAAGCGCGCGGTGCAAAAATCTACGCTGAACTGGTTGGTTTTGGTATGTCAGGTGATGCTTACCACATGACATCGCCAAGCGAAGACGGTTCGGGTGGTGCACTGGCTATGGAAGCAGCGATGCGTGATGCGGGTGTGAACGGTGAGCAGATCGGTTATGTGAACGCTCACGGTACGTCTACTCCAGCAGGCGATGTGGCTGAAATCAAAGGCATTAAGCGTGCACTGGGTGAAGCCGGTTCAAAACAGGTTAAAGTGTCTTCAACCAAGTCTATGACGGGCCACTTGCTGGGTGCTGCAGGATCTGTTGAAGCGATCATCACGGTATTGTCGCTGGTTGAGCAAATCGTTCCTCCGACCATCAACCTGGACAATCCAGAAGACGGTCTGGACATCGATTTAGTACCACACACCGCGAAAGAAGTGCAAATGGAGTACGCGATCTGTAACTCATTTGGCTTTGGTGGTACCAACGGTTCTTTGATCTTTAAAAAGATTTAACAGAATCGTACCGCACACTTGTGTTAAAACGGCTTGATGCTTAGCATTAAGCCGTTTGTTTTTATGGGGTACCAAAATGTTCTGGGTAAACGGAAGACCGAGTAACGTCATTGCTATCACCGACCGTTCTTTTCAGTACGGTGACGGTTGTTTCACCACCATGCTGACCGTGGGGGGGGAAATCCAACATTGGTCACTGCACATTGAGCGTATGGAAGCTTGCCTCAACTTGCTGGATATTCCGCTGCCGGACTGGGAGCAGGTGCACATTTGGTTGCAAGAAGCCGCATTGAACGATGAACGGGCTGGACTGAAGCTGCATGTGACTCGGGGAAGTGGCGGACGTGGGTATAGCCCGGCAGGCATGACATCACCCAATGTGACCATTAGCCATTTCTCTTACCCCTTACACTATGCGGCATTTACCGATACCGGCGTGCAGCTTGGGGTGTGTGACCGCCGCTTGGGGGTCAACCCAATGCTGGCCGGGCACAAGCACAACAACCGGCTTGAGCAGATACTGTTGAAAGCAGAAATGGATCAGGCCGGCTACCAGGACGGCGTCGCGCTGGACATCAACGGCCATGTTGTGGAAACCACCATGGCAAATCTGTTTTGGGTGAAGGGGAACACTCTTTATACTCCCTCGTTAGACTTTGTGGGAGTGTCTGGGGTTGTTCGTCGTTTGGTGATTGAGAAGACGCCGTCGTTGCAGCTAAACGTGGTGATGGGAGAGTTTGACCTAGAGCACCTTGAACAGGCACAGGAAGTGTTTATGACCAACTCGATCCTCGGCGTCGCGCCCGTCACGCAGATCGGGCATCATTATTATTCCATCGGCGCGATTACACGACGTTTTCAGGAGAGTCTTAACTCGTGCTAAAGAAGATCACTGTATTGCTGGCGATATTGGCTGTTCTGGCCGCCGGTACTGTATTTTTTGTGTTTAAACAAGTGGACCAGTTTCTCAACCAGCCACTGAATATCGAATCCAATCAATTGATTACGGTTCATTCTGGCAGCCGTTTGGATACGGTATTGGCCAGCATGAGCAACAAAGGCTGGATAAAAAGTCATCCAGTCTCTCGTCTGGTACGGCATCTTCAGCCGGAGTTGACGCACGTGAAAGCCGGTACCTTCGAACTGCAAACCGGTGATACGTTAAAACAGGCGTTGGAGGCGCTGATCAACGGCCGGGAATATCAGTTTTCGATTACTTTTGTCGAAGGCAGTCGTTTTTCAGAGTGGCGCAGTGCGTTGGCCAGTGCACCTCAGCTTAATCATCAGACTGGCGAACTGAGTGAAGCCCAGATTGCTGAAAAGCTGGGTATCGAACAAAGTAGGCTGGAAGGTTTATTCCTGGCGGAAACTTATCACTATACCGCGGGTACCAGTGATCTGGACATTTTGCGCCGCGCGCACGTCAAACTGGAAAAAGTTTTGGATAGCGCCTGGAAAGCACGTCAGGACAAATTGCCTCTGAACTCGCCTTATGAAGCATTGATTCTGGCGTCAATTATTGAGAAAGAGACGGCGGTTGCCTCCGAACGAGAGCGGGTGGCCGCTGTATTTGTGAATCGCCTCAATAAGCGGATGCGTCTGCAAACGGATCCCACCGTTATCTACGGAATGGGTGAGAAGTATGACGGCAATATTCGTAAAAAAGATCTCCGCACGCCAACACCTTACAATACCTATGTGATCTTCGGATTGCCGCCGACACCGATTGCGATGCCGGGGAAAGCATCGATTCAGGCGGCACTTAATCCGGAAGACAGTCACTATCTCTATTTTGTGGCCAGCGGGAACGGTGGGCATGTATTTTCCAAAACTCTCAACGAGCACAACCGTGCTGTTCGGGCGTATTTGAAGCAATTAAGAAGTAAATAATGACAGAGCCAAAATTTATCGTTATTGAAGGGTTGGAAGGTGCCGGAAAAAGCACCGCCATCCAGTCAGTTATCGACACCTTGCATCAGGCAGGTATCGCGCAGATCACTCAAACTCGCGAACCGGGTGGTACACGTCTGGCCGAGAAAATGCGAGCGCTGATCAAAGAAGAGCATCAAGGTGAAGTCTTACAGGACATGACCGAGTTGCTGTTGCTGTATGCGGCTCGTGTTCAACTGGTCGAAAATGTGATTAAACCCGCACTAGACGCAGGTCAGTGGGTAGTTGGCGATCGTCACGACATGTCTTCCCAGGCGTATCAGGGCGGTGGACGTCAGATTTCACCAGAGTTGATGCTGTCATTGAAGCAGACCACATTGGGGGACTTCAAACCGGATTTTACTTTGTATCTCGATTTGGACCCGCGAGTGGGGTTAGAGCGGGCGCGTGGTCGCGGAGAGCTTGACCGGATAGAGAAAATGGACATCGGCTTTTTTGATCGCACACGCGCACGCTACCTGGAACTGGCCCGGGCAGATGACAGTGTGGTCATTATTAATGCTGAACAAAGTATTGAGCAGGTGGCGGAGGATATCCGTCAAGCCTTGCTGAAATGGTTGGGTGAACAGTAATGAGCGAAATGCGTTACCCTTGGCTCGAGCCGATGTGGCAAACGTGGAAAGCCAACCTGACATCAGGCCGGCTGAGTAACGCGGGGCTGTTGGTGGCTCCGCCTGGGCTGGGTGCTGAGGCGTTGACAGAGCACTTTAGCAAAGCGCTGATGTGTTCCAATTTTGAGGCGGAGCCGTGCGGGTTTTGCCACAGTTGCCAGTTGATGGCGTCTGAAAGCCATCCGGATTATCACCGGATCCAGCCTGAGCAGCCCGGTAAAAATATCACCGTGGATCAGATCCGTCAGTGCAATCGCTTTGCTCAGGAATCATCTCAGTTGTCCGGCTACCGTTTGATTGTGGTAGAACCGGCTGACGCGATGAACGAAGCAGCGGCCAATGCGTTACTTAAAACACTGGAATCCCCAGCAAGACAATGTGTGTTTCTACTGGTTGCCGCGAAGTCGAACCGTTTGTTACCGACGATTGTCAGCCGCTGCCAACAGTGGCACCTTACTGCACCCTCTGCGGAGCAGGTCAGTGATTGGTTAAAACACAACCTGAATCAGCCGGTACCGGAATACGTGGCGTATATCAATGATAACGCGCCTTTGGCTACTCAGGCATTTGTCGAACAGGGCTGGGTTGAGGCCTACCAGGAGGTTGAGCGGCATTTTTGTCAGGCACTTGGTACTCCGGGATTCGATGTGTTTGCCTTGGCTAAGTTGCTAGCAGAGGCGCCGTTGATTCGTTTGCGCTGGGTGTGGTTTTTACTTGTAGATGCCCAAAAGCGTCACTTTGGCCTGACGGAGTCGCATGCGACGCCAGGCAGTGAGGTGCTGGCACAGCAGGTCGGTTATAATGTGTTGTATCAGCATACGCAATCGCTGAGTCAGTTGCTGGAACAACTGGACACGCACTCGGGCCTGAATGCTGAGCTGTTGATTATGAATTGGTTAATTAAATTGAATGAGGACGCATGTTCGTAGATTCGCATTGTCATCTCGACAAACTGGATTACCAGGAACTGCATAACAATGTCGCTGATGTGCTGGCGAAAGCACAGCAAGCTAATGTAAAAGAGTTTCTTTCGGTGGGGGTGACTTTGGACTCCTTCCCGGCCATGCTCAAGATGATAGAAACGTATGACTATGTTCACGCTTCTTGTGGTGTCCATCCATTGGATGTCGAAAGTCAGTTTTCGCTTGAACGGTTACAGGAGTACGCGCGTCATCCTAAAGTGGTGGCGATTGGGGAAACCGGGCTGGATTACCATTATCAGCCAGAGACTGCCGAGTTACAGAAAATCCGGTTTCAACAGCAGGTTGATCTGGCCGTTGAACTGAATAAGCCTTTGATTATTCATACCCGCAATGCGCGTGAAGATACATTGCGTATTTTGCGTGAGGGCGGGGCTAAGCGTTGTGGTGGCGTGATTCACTGTTTTACTGAAGACTTGGCGTTTGCACAGGCTGCGATAGAGCTGGGGTTCTATATCTCTATTTCCGGTATCGTAACGTTCCGTCAGGCGACAGAGCTGAAAGAGGTGGTCAAACAATTGCCTCTGGAACGTTTACTGATTGAAACGGATTCGCCGTATCTTGCTCCCGTACCACATCGGGGCAAGCAGAACCAGCCCGCTTATGTTGTGGAAGTTGCTGCATATATTGCCCAATTAAAAGGCGTATCATTGAACGAAGTCGGTGAAAAAACCACCCAGAACTTTAAAAACCTTTTTTTGCGATAGAAAAAAATAAAGTGATAAAAAAGGCGCTTCGGCGTCTTTTTTTGTAGTTGGGCTCACTGAATTGGTTAACTTTTGGCTTGTTTACTAAAAATGTTGAAGCTGAGAGGTGAGATAGCTCAAAATGTAATTTTGTTACATAAAATAACAATGCGATCGATTTTATTTACCCACTAAAATTAATAGTCTTGTTAATAAAGTTCTTATTAATCATCAATTTATATTATCTGAAAACCATTGCAGAGGCAAAAAGGGACTGTGATCTGTCTATTACTTTGAAACTTATTTCCGTAACTGGCTAGAAAGTTTGAGGACCATCAAGATATATTTAGAGCCGGAAAATATAATGCAATACGTGGTTACATTTTCATTGGGTGCTAACATTTAGGCTACGGGGGTGTGCCGTTAGAACCCAACAATTCTAATAACTTAATCAGGAGCATAAACGTATGAAAGGTTTCTTTAGTAAACTTTCACAAGCCATTATGTTACCCATAGCACTGCTGCCTGCGGCGGGTATCATGCTGGGTATCGGCGGTAGTTTTACCAACCCGACTATGATTGAAGCGTACAACATCGGTGTGCTTCAAGACGGAAGCTTGTTAAACAGCTTCCTACAAGTAATGACAGCCGCTGGTGGTATCGTATTTGCGAACTTGCCAGTCATGTTTGCTTTGGCGATTGCCGTCGGTTTCGCACGTGCTGAAAAAGGCGCAGCGGCACTGGCAGCGCTGATCTCTTACCTGGTAATGAACGTTGCAATCGCGAAAACGCTGGTTGTTGCGCACATGATCAACCTGGATACTAACACTGTGGTACTGATGGGCAGCGAATACCCTGGCGTACTGGCTGACATTCTGGGTATCTCAAACACACTGAGTATGGGTGTATTTGGTGGTTTGATCGCTGGTGCCATTACTGTTGTTCTGCACAACAAATACCACGATGCGAAACTGCCTGATTACCTGGGCTTCTTCGGTGGCGCACGCTTTGTGCCAATCATCAGTGCGTTTGCTGCTCTGTTCTACGGTATCGTTCTGACCTTTATCTGGCCATTCTTCGGTGCGGCATTCGGTGCTATCGGTGCAGCGCTGGGTGAGATGACAACTGCTGGTCACGGTTACATTGCCTCGCTGATCTTCGGTATCATTGAACGTTCGCTGATCCCTGTTGGCCTGCACCACGTGTTCTACCTGCCATTGTGGCAGACAGAGATCGGTGGTACAGCTGAAATCGCAGGCGAACTGATCAAAGGTACGCAGAACATCTTCTTTACCTCTCTGGCAAATGGCGACTTCTCACAATTTACGTCAACTAACTTCATGACTGGCAAGTTCCCGTTCATGATGTTCGGTCTGCCTGCAGCGGCTTACGCGATGTACACACTGGCGGATGATGAAAACAAGAAAGCGGCAGGTGGTCTGTTGTTCTCTGTTGCTCTGACTGCATTCCTAACTGGTATCACAGAGCCAATCGAATTTACCTTCCTGTTCCTGTCACCTGCACTGTACTACGCGATTCACGTACCTCTGGCTGGTCTGTCGTTCATGCTGATGGATATCCTGAACGTGAAAGTGGGTATGACGTTCAGTGGTGGTTTCATTGACTTTACGTTGTTCGGTATGCTTCCAGGCCTGACGGGCGTTGACAACAACTGGTTCTACATTCCTCTGGTTGGTATCGCGTACGCATTCATTTACTTCTTTGTGTTCCGTTGGTACATCCTGAAGTTTGATGTGAAAACACCTGGCCGTAAAGGCAGCGCTGTTGCGGTAGTATCGAAGAAAGACTACCACGCTTCAAAAGGCGGTGCGGGCGATAACGAAAAAGCGAAACTGATGATCGAAGCTCTGGGCGGTGCTGATAACATCGTTGATGTTGATGCGTGTATCACTCGTCTGCGTATCTCTGTTAAAGATGCTAACCAAGTGAAAGATAACGATTACTGGACTCAAGAGCTGGGAGCTCGTGGTCTGGTGAAAGTGGGCGACACTGGTATTCAGGCAATCTACGGCGCTGAAGCTGCAGGTTACAAAGCTCAAATCAACTCGCTACTTGGCAAGTAATGAGTATTGGTGACAAATTCAGACGAACCGGCGCTTTTATCATCGACCTGATGATCGCCAAGATGTTCACTCAGGTTGTGATGTCGGTTCTGATGTTGTTGGTTTCCGGGCTTTTCAGTGAACAAACCTCCGGCCTGTCGTTGAACGATGACATTGCACTGCCGATTTTGTTGCTGATGGTGTTGGGAATGCTGCTGGTCTTTATCGCGATATACCTTGGTTACTGCGCTATCTGTTACAACCTGATAGGCAAGTCGCTGGGTAAGTATCTGCTGAGAGTGGATAGCGGTCAGGCGACACAACAAAAGGATTTGTCTGCTTATTTGTCCCGTGAGAAAGAAAAGATCGTTCTTTTCTGCGCAACACTCGGGATGTATGCAGCGTACGCCGGTCTTCAGTTGTATGTTTATGATGCCGAGCCCTTGCATGAAACCCGAGCGCTTAAAAGAGCGTGATATTGTCAAAGCCCGCTGCCTCAGCGGGCTTTTTGTTATTGTCTATCCAGATCCCGTCCACAGTAAAATTGACCTGCTACTCATTATTCTGCCCAGGCTCTTACGTTTGTTTGACACGTCTTGCTAGTGAGATAGCTATAAATAGTGACGATTTATCACTACAGAAGGGCTTCTTCGTATGAAAAAAGCATGTTTACTCGCTGTGGCTCTGTGCCCGCTTTCGGCCATGGCTGCCGGAACTGCGCAGACGCCGGATAAGCTGTCTTTAGGTTTAGCTATGGACAAAGGATTGAGCGCCGTGGCAGAACTGGGGAACCAGTATCGTTTTACCGTCGGTAATGAGGGCGGGGCGTTTGATTACATTCTGACTCGTGGCAGCTTCGATGCGAATGTACCTTTTACCTGGTATGTTGGTGTCGGTGGTTACGTTGACTGGGACGATAACGATGACTTCGGGGCGCGTGTGCCACTTGGCCTGAACTGGCAGGTGAGTAAAGGCTGGGATGTGTATGGTCAGATCCACCCTGAATTAAACTTATACTCAGGACCAGAACTGCAGCTGGGCGGGGCCGTTGGTGTGAAATACACGTTCTGATCGCCACTCATAAAAAATGCCGGCATTTGCCGGCATTTTCTTTGTGTGGAGTTATTTATTGCTTGTCCATCGCTCGTTTAATGCAGATAAACGCGCCGCCCCAGGTGATACCAAGGCCAAGAACCATCATGATAATTGCACCAGTCGTCATTATTGTGCCTCCTTGCGGCTTGAAATGTTAATCACCAGACCGACAACCAACAGGACGGCAATCATAACCCAACCTAGAGTCAGGTCGTAACCACCATAACCTTCTGTCAGTAGGGTTTGCAATTTGGTGGCCAGAATGATCGCCAGCATGACCGGAGTAATGAAACGCAGACAAATATCGAACCAGCCAGTGATGGCAAAATCAGAGATTTGATTAACATACTCCCGCACTTCGCTCACTTTATTCATGATCCAAGCCATCAGAGCAATTTCAACGAATCCACCAACCATGATGCCGACGTTGTTGGCAAAGTGGTCAACCAGGTCGAGCAGCAACAGACCGCCGTTAGTGGCGAAGGCCATCGAAATAACCACCCCAACACCGACGACCACTGAGGCGGCTTTTTTACGGCTCCAGTTCAATTTGTCGATGATCGCCGAGGTCACGGCTTCCATGATTGAAATATGTGAACTTAAACCCGCAACAACCAAGGCCAGGAAGAACAGTGGGCCGAGAATGTAGGGGGCGGGCAACAGGTTGATGGCGGCCGGCAGAGTTACAAATGCCAGGCCAACACCTGCGGAAACGACTTCAGTGAGCGGTTTACCTTGCTCTTGAGCCATGTATCCCAAAACCGAGAAGATCATAATACCGGCAAGGATAGAGAAGCCACAGTTGATCAGTACGGTCATGAACGCGTTGTTGGTAATATCCGACTTCTCAGGCAGGTAGCTTGAGTACGCCAACATGATTGCGAAACCGATACTCAGAGTAAAGAAGATTTGGCCGTAGGCCGCTGCCCATACTTTTACGTCCCAGATTTTACTGAAGTCAGGTTCGAACATATAGTTCACGCCATCCAGCGCCCCTGGAAGGAAAATCATGCGAGCAATCAGTACCAGAACCATCACAAACAGGATCGGCATCATGATCTTAGATGCTCGCTCAATACCCGATTTGACACCGCCGGCGATGGCTGCGTAAGTGATTCCCCAGGCAATCAACATCGCAATCGCGATCTTCCATTGAATACTGCCTAGATTGGTTGGTGAGTTGTCGCCCAGAGCGAGGTACTCACTGAAGAAGAAGGCGTTTGTGTCGGTGCCCCAGCTTTGGGTAAACGACATGCCAAAGTACGAAATCGCCCAGCCAATCACCGCTACGTAGTACACCGCGATCACTGCCGCGATCCCCACCTGGAACCAGCCAAGCCATTCAAATTTTGAGTTGATTCGTGCCAGTGTGGCAGGCGCCGACCCCCGGTACTTCTGACCCATGGAGAATTCCAGGATCATAAATGGGATACCTGCGGTAATCATGGCAAAAAGGTAAGGAATAAAAAATGCACCGCCACCATTCTCGTAGGCCATATACGGGAAACGCCAGATGTTCCCCAAACCAATTGCAGATCCCACTGCGGCCAGAATAAATCCAGCTCGGGATCCCCACTGTTCTCGCTTCATAGATAACTCCTTTAACTTCCTGAGAAATGAAGCTTTTCTTAGGTTTTCGCAGATATAAGGAAGTGAAAGGAAGGAAGACTGGCTTGCCGCATCCTGGTCGCTTTATCATCCATGATATCGCTTAAGGTTGGTTTATTGTTTTGTTTAACCTAAGAAAACTCAGAATATTGTTCTTAATTGTTCGATGTGTGTTTGCGGAGTCTGAAATATTCAGCTGCGCATGCTTTAAAGACTAGCGATTTAATCCAGTTAAAGCAATAGATTGTAAATGTTATTTATCAGTATTCATTTGGTATGATAGTTGTTAATTTGGATTGTATGTAATCAAATTTATCGAAAGAGTGTGATTGGTCAGCGGTTACTGCTGCTGGGTGAGGG
>NZ_WXWP01000407.1:0-4043 GCF_009904765.1 Vibrio sp. V39_P1S14PM300 | reverse complement strand
AAATTGGTCTTGGGTTATCGGCCACATCGGTCATCGAACTCGCTGGTGCTGGGTTAACCTTAGATGCTAAGAAATTTCTCGATTTTTCAACAGAGGATGTCATTGCCTTAACAATAGATGAAAAGGATGCTGACAATCAATCCGCTCAGCTATCGGCGCTGATTCATCGTTATCATCTGTTAACCAATATTGAACTAAGCACAGTCACGAGCGTGATTGAACAAAGCCAGCTGCCTCTTCCAATACACTGGACTGTTGGACTCAAAGATAGGGTGAACTGCTATCGCTGTTTAAACTATGCAGGCAGAGTCATGCCAGTAAAAAGTAGTGTGATGAAAGAGGCGAGTAAATGGGCACTATCCCGAGCGCAAACATTAACCGAATTTGGTCATTACTACTGCGTCTACCTACGTTTTGTCACAAGTAATAATAATGGAGCGCAAGTTTCCAGTGAGTCGATTAATCAAGCGGTCGATGCATTAACTTCAGTGGCTCTGGAATGTTTGGATTGCCCATTAGTAACTTTTGAATTAGATGACAAAAATCTGCAGAGCGCCTTCGGACAGTGGGTGGATTCAGGGAATGCTTTAGGTTTTAGCAACTTGGCATCAGGGTTACTAAGTATCGTTATGAACATCGACTTACGTGCTAAAGGTGCTTTAGAACCAGAAGCTGCGCGATACTTACAGCAGCTGAAAACCCTGTTATGCGAAAAGTTGGCTAATGATACTTACATTAGCCAGGCTGGCCAGTGTCGCCATTACGTCTACTCACTTCCCGAGCGCGAAATAGTGGTGAATGTTGACGAAATAGGTTGTTTGAGCATTTATAGCGATTTACCGACGGGGACCTCTGCTTCCTCCCAGACATTATCGATTAACTGAGGTGCGAGATGAAATTCAATGCTCAAAACCAGGCTTTGAGTGATAAGACGATGACGAATGGCAGCCAGTACAACAATGGCAACACGGGAACGGCAAGTAATGCCCCCACTTACGATAGGCAAAGTGCGATGAAAAGACTTGCTGAAATGTCACTGCCTGCTGATACACAGACGATGATGTTAAACGTTGATGCGGTGATTGCCGATGCTATGCAAACCATCAACGACTCATTGAAGCGGTCATCAGAGCTTATTGACAGTGGGCGTCAACAGCTTATGCAACAACACCCTTCGTTATCACAAGCCTACGAACGAAACGGCTTTCGTGAAGACACTGAGGCGGCGCAATCCCATGAGCCAGAAAACAATGCTGAGGCAGACGCTAACTCTCTCCACGCTCTCAATGAACAGGCCAGTCAAAGGTTCCGCGATCTTGCTCAAAATTATGAGAGCACAGCGGCGATAACCCAACAAGACAGTCAGAAGCATGTCATGGATAAACACGCTTACCTGACTCAATCAGCTTTTGACATGCAGCAGCAGATGCTCGCCAAGCAGCAAAGTTACCAGAATCAGTTGCTAGGGATGGATGATCCAGCGATGAACGTGTTGAAAGATGAGGCGAAACACGCCCAGCCACAGAGTGATGTGACCAACAACCTTGATCAATAACTGAATTCGAACCCAATAGGTAAGACGATGATTCCATTAGAACGTTATAACGTCGAGTTAAGTGCCGATATAGAAGTGAAACAGGCAGCAGCAACCCAGCAGATGAAAGAGCTGGTTGAGCGCTTAAGTAATGCGCCTAAATACCATACGTTGACGAAACAAGATCGCTACTTGCTATCTAAAGAAGCCTATGCTCCTGATCTCGTTAACAACCTAGTTGTCATGACTCAACGTGATCACAGCTCGTCGTCTTCACAACATGATCATCTCGCTGTGGGGTTCAACTATGCAGCCTTCGACCCTGCGTTGTACAGTGACAAAGCAATCATAGATGCGTTCAAACGCGCATCTCATGGATGTTGTTGTTATTGCGAAAGCTTTTTATTGCCCACAGGCGGTGGGGAAGTAAGCCATTATCGGCCTGTGGCTCTTCTGGACCAAAAAGACACTGGCAGAGGCGACAGTACCCAAACTTACTCGCCATACTCCGAGCTGGCTTACGAACAAACGAATTTAGTCTTTATCTGCCATGAATGTAACCGTAACAAAGCAGGGCATTTTCCTGTGAAGGATAAGCGATTTCCTAATGTGACCATCGCTCAGGAGAAAGCGTTATTGGTTGACCCGTATCAAGAGAGCCCCAGAAGCTATATTCGTTTTAATCCATACAATGGTCACGCGTATCCATTTGATGAAGTGTGTGCCTTCTATAAAGAGATGCACAATAAGGACGCTTCAGAAGTAGAAAAGCTTGTTTGGCAAACCCCTGGGGCCATCCCAAGCCAGTTTACGTCCAGCGGCAAGCTGATCACCGACGATAAAACGCAGCAGCAATACGAAGATTGGCGCGCCCATAACCAGTCTGACAACCCACAGTTTAAAGGTGTGCATACCATTGAGGTCATTGGCCTTAATAGGTCTGCTCTGGTGTTAGCTAGGCTGGCAACGGTTTCTTCCATCATGGATGGTGATATTAACAACGACGACAAAAGCATAAAACCAGTCACAACAGAAGAAGTCACGACACTGGCTTATCGAAGCATCGCTATTGACGCTCTAGAAACCAATCAGCGAAACAACACATACAGTGATAAAGCAAAGCCAAAAAACAAAGCAGGGGAATACGTAGAGACTAAATCTATGTCCGAGACAACCAGCCTGATGGCAAAAGAAATACCGACAATGCCAGTTTGGCTTCGATCGTGCCTGAGCTATTTAGTATTGGAGTCTGAGTTAACACAATCTGACAGAAGGCGGCTGGTTTACTTGTGCAGTGAAGACAAGGTGTATGGTGGAACCGACACAGAAAAGTGTGTGTTCTTACCGATCGACTGGCAGCAAGATTTCGAACAGGTGATCAAAGTAAAGTCGCATCGAAATATTTGGGAAGCGAGCTTTACCGAATTAGCGCAAACGCGTCCGCACGAATTAATCACCTTGTTCGCCAACAACGATGTGTGGGTAGAAGGCCCCTTCACTCCACTTGCCTAGCAAACTCATAGCCGGCTGAAAACATGCAGCCTACTAGAGGACTCGCCACCTATGGCGTTTTAACTCAATGATCATCCAAGGAGCTAACAATGAGTCAAGAAAACCAACAAGTAAATGCGCAGCAACAAGTCGTTCAACAGGAGCAAGCAGCGACCAGAGCGGTGGAATACACCGATGACATGGTGGCACAACAAATTTTCTCCTCCAGTAACGTGGCACAAGCTGTTACAGAAGCCGAGCAACAGGCCATGCAAGCTGTTATGGCAACTGAGTCGTAGATCCCGCGCCATTATTGGCAATGAAAATATGACAGCAGTAGCCTGCAGTACATATTTATCGCCCTCTTCATCGCAATAACTCCTGGCCATGCGTGAAGAGGGTTTTTTTATACAGCCCATTCGTCCACCAACACTTCCAACCCGGTCCCAATTAATACCAAACGCAGCGCAACATTTACCAAGAGCGCACAGAGAAACCGGCATAAAGTGAATACATAACAAGGTAAAAGGTTCCGCTATGAGAGGTTAAGTCAATGAAAACGCAGCAATACTTAACGCGAATAAAGCCGCTTCAATATGGATCTCATCACAGACGTGTGTTGGTGCAACGAGCGATAAATAGTGCGGCTTCGCCATGCGTTAAAGTAGCCACCAAACCACTGCCTGTATGCCTGCGCCAAGGGATGGAGCGCATCTCGGGCGTCAACTTGCAACGTGTGCGAGTGCATTACAACTCCCACAAGCCATCGCAAGTTCAGGCACAGGCCTATGCACAGGGGGAAGACATTTACCTCGCCCCAGGTCAAGAGCGCCACCTGCCACACGAACTCGGCCACGTCGTACAGCAAAAAGTGGGCATGGTCGAGCCAACGATGGACGTCAATGGTGTCGCGGTAAACGATGATCCAAGGCTAGAACAACATGCGACTGAGCTTGGTGAGATGGCGGTTAGGGTTGGGGGGAACTGGCTTCCTATATGTCGTTAAAGGGCTTTTAAC
>NZ_WXWP01000306.1:0-4045 GCF_009904765.1 Vibrio sp. V39_P1S14PM300 | reverse complement strand
GCAAGGTGCCATCCATATCCAGAGCGATGAGTTTAAACATGACTTACCCGAAAAATGAAAAAGAACTTGCAGCTTAATTTAGAGTGAGATTTGGATCAAATAATGAAATACTCACTGGTTTAATTTGACCTGGTGCGGAGAGTCATTTAAGGTCTCCGTCCTGCTAATTTGAATCACTGATTAGGCTGAGTGTAAGTTGTACAAAGTTAACGAAATGTTCGAGACCATTCAGGGGGAAGGTATTTTTACCGGTGTGCCTTCTGTATTCGTTCGTCTGCAAATTTGCCCTGTTGGATGTGCGTGGTGTGATACTAAGCAAACCTGGACAGCGGAAGCAGAGGATGAGCGCACAATCGGGGATATTCTTTTGAAAACGGAAGATTCGCCCACTTGGTGTCGACAAACGGCCGAACAGATTGTTGCTACGTATAAACAGCAAGGCTATCGTGCAAAGCATATTGTTATCACTGGCGGTGAGCCATGTATTTATGATTTGAGGCCTTTGTCTGAAGCTTTCGAGGCGATCGGTTGTCAATGTCAAATTGAAACCAGTGGTACTTCTGAAGTGTTAACGTCAGAGAAAACTTGGGTGACAGTGTCACCAAAGGTGGCCATGAAAGGAAAACTGCCAGTACTCGACAGCGCGTTGTTGCGTGCGAATGAAGTGAAACATCCCGTGGCGACGCAAAAGGACATCGATCAGCTTGACGTGCTCTTACAGCGTGCCGGAGTGCCCGAATCGACACCCATAGCTTTACAGCCAATCAGTCAAAAACCACGCGCGACGCAGCTGTGTATCGATACTTGTATTGAACGCAACTGGCGACTGTCGATTCAGACACACAAATATTTAAGCATCGCATAAAGGAATTCGTCATGAAAAAAGCAGTCGTTGTATTTAGCGGTGGACAGGACTCGACAACCTGTCTGGTGCAGGCGCTCAAAGAGTTTGATGAAGTGCATGCCATCACTTTTGATTATGGTCAGCGTCACAAGTTAGAGATTGAAGTGGCACAAAAGCTGGCAAGTGAGTTGGGGGTGAAGGCTCACAAAGTGATGGATGTTGGCCTGCTCAATGAACTGGCGATCAGTTCGTTAACACGTGATGATATTCCGGTATCGCATGAGTTACAGGAGAATGGCCTGCCGAATTCGTTCGTACCTGGTCGCAATATTCTGTTTCTGACGTTAGCTGGTATCTATGCGTATCAGATTGGCGCGGATTGTGTGATCACCGGCGTTTGTGAAACAGATTTTTCTGGCTATCCGGATTGCCGCGATGAATTCGTGAAGTCTATGAACGATGCTCTTGTTAAGGGCATGGATCGTCAACTGATGATCCGCACACCGTTAATGTGGCTGAATAAAGCAGAGACCTGGGCGCTGGCCGATCAATATGACGCGTTATCCCTGATCCGTGAGAAAACGCTCACATGCTATAACGGCATCATCGGTGATGGCTGTGGTGGTTGTCCATCGTGTGATCTGCGCAGGGCAGGTCTGAACGATTATCTGGACAATCGCGAAACCGTGATGACTGAGCTGGTGAGAAAACAACAAGCGAATTAAAAAAGCCTCTCAATTGAGAGGCTTTTTATCACAAATGCGCGTTTCGTTAGTCAGCCAGATACAGTTTTGCCAGCTCTGCTGGCTCCATCTCTTTGCCTTCCAGATTTGCATTCCAGTTGGTTCCAACCAGAACACCGTCTTCGTCCAGTGTGATCAACCAGTCTTCAACAAAAATATCCAGTGGAATTTCCAGGACTTCGAAGTCTGCCCACTCTTCAACATTGTGGGTTACTGCATCTTCTTTCGATGACCAGAAAGGCATCACTTCACTGTTTTCAAATTCAGTAGAGTCACAAGCCAGCCAACCGTCTTCATTTCTCAGGCCCCAAACCAGTTTACTTTGTTTGGTCTCTTCGATGAAAAGTTTCAGGTTTGCTTCGATATCTGCAGTCAGTTTGCTCATTTTGAAATTCTCGATGTGAAAAACGCCGTAAGAGTAACACTTTCAAGCTCGGAACACATTACCAAATAAAAAGAAAGGAGCGACTCGCGCTCCTTTTCTTGTCCGGGCTTATTGGCCGCGTTTGGTAAAGATTGTCCACTCTTTTTTGTATGTGCCTTTATGGCCGACAACCCGGGCCACGACCTTACGGTTCATTGCATGGCTGGTTTCATCGGTGCCAATTTCAGACAAATGGGTATCGCCATAGCCGACGATTTTTACACGATTGGGTTCTACACCTTCACGCAACAGAACCTGCTCAACTGCCGTCGCGCGACGTTTTGACAGTGCCAGGTTATGGTTGGCTGAGCCGACTTTACTCGCGTAACCCTGAATTTCGATTTTTGTCTCAGGGTATTCCTTCATAAAGTCTGCCATTTCATCGATCTGACGATAGAACAAAGGTTCGATAACGGAAGAATCGTTAGCAAACAGAATATGCAGCTGTAGCTGTTCGGACTGATTGATATAAAGTTCACATCCATTGTTATCGATTTCTGCTCCTTCCGGAGTCTCTGGGCAAAGGTCACGCGCGTTGACGACACCATCGTTGTCGTCGTCTTGCAGATCAGATACCTGAGTTGCTTCCGGGGTCGGCGTATATTCGTATTCATCTTCCGCGTTGGCGTTACTTGCGACAACCAAAGATGCAATCAGTGCAGGCAATAGTAGTTTATTCATATTAATACTCCACCGGCTTATTCCATTTTTCTGGTGTGTCAACCAGTAGGGCATCCAGCAAGCCACCGGTCGCGTTCAACACTCGATACTTGGCGTACTGCTCATCGTATTTTGCGTCCAAGTAACCTTTGCGTGCGTCAAACAATTCATTCTCAGTGTTGAGCACATCTAACAGTGTACGTTTGCCAAGTTTATATTGTTTCTCGTACGCAATTACGGTGTCCGAGGCGGAGTCCACGTGATTCGCCAGAAACTGTTTTTGTTTCGAGGTGAAGGTCAATGCACTCCAGGATAAACGCAGGCCTTCTTCCACACTACGATAGGTACGATCGCGGAAATCTTTGGCTTTATTCATTTGGTATGCCGCACTTTGTGTACGGTCTGCGTCTGAACCACCATTATAGAGATTGTAACGCATACGCAGCATTGCAGAGAACTCTTTGCTTTCTCCCTCAATCCCCGCGGCATCATCGCGCCAGCTTTGTGCCGCTTCAACAGAAAGGGTCGGATAATTAACACCTTTCGATTGCTCATACTGGAAACGAGCCGAGTCAACATCAGCCTGCGCAACTTTGATAACTGGGTGATGTTTGTATGCGTTGGAAAGGGCATCATCAACCGTAAATGGTAATTTTGCATGATCCGCACGAGGGAAGGTTAACCCTTGTGGCGTTTCGCCGACCAAAGTTTTAAATTGGGTATGCGTATCATAAAGGTTGTTCTGGGCGGCCAGAAGATTACCATGCGCCTTCGCCAGACGAGCTTCTACCTGAGAAAGATCCGCGGTTGAACCAATCCCTGAATCCACGCGTTTTTTAATATCTTCGTAGATATCTTCATGCACGCGAAGATTGCTTTCAGACAATTGTAATACTTCAAACGCTTTGGTCGCGTCTAAATACGTTTTGGCGATTTGTAAAGCGATATCCTGAGCATCTGCGATCAACTGAAATCTAACGGATTCTGCATCGGCAGACGTTCTGTCTATATCATTTAGAGTCGCATTACCATCCCACAGTAATTGGGTCAGGGTTAAAGACGCTTCTTTTCGGGTTAATTCGTTTTCTGTACCTGAAGCCAGATCAACGTTCTCGTAGCCAATTCCCGCATCTAAATCTAATTTAGGCAGGTAGGCTCCCGTTGCAGCATCTGCGTCGTATTTTTTACTAACAAACTCGTTATAAGAAGCTTTTATATTTGGGTTTGTAGCTAGCGCATTGGCTACGGCTTGTTCTAATGTTTGACTTTGCGCCGGAAAACTCAGAGCGATCAAACAGCTTAGAGTTTTCATTTTAT
This sequence comes from Vibrio sp. V39_P1S14PM300, assembly GCF_009904765.1. Classification (NCBI taxonomy): domain Bacteria; kingdom Pseudomonadati; phylum Pseudomonadota; class Gammaproteobacteria; order Vibrionales; family Vibrionaceae; genus Vibrio; species Vibrio sp. V39_P1S14PM300. The sequence continues at coordinate 57 of NZ_WXWP01000306.1, read as the reverse complement.
TCCAGTTCACTCTCGATCTCCTTAAAAGGAACCACGGATCAGTGGGCAGATCTATAC
>NZ_WXWP01000376.1:0-4047 GCF_009904765.1 Vibrio sp. V39_P1S14PM300 | reverse complement strand
CCATAACTCATATTGGTGTTCTTTATTGAAATTTTCATTAATATTCAAAGTACCAACAGCGATAATACTAATTTGTTGTATTTAGGGTGCAGAGTATACGCGGAATCTTGTATCCTTAAACACAGGCCTTTGAACACAATAAAGATACCAAGTTTATGAATATAGGTTTAATCATTGCTCTCATCGCCATTTTGCTGGTTCTGGTGCTGGGTTATAACATCATGCTGCAGTACAAGCTCAAAGTGGAAACCGCACGCAAACAAGAGAGCGCACGATACGTTGCTATCATTGATGCAACAGAAGACCTGATCGGAAACGCGCACATCCTGCCATTCAGCAAAGATCTGCTGGTGTGTCTTAACAACCGCATTCTGGATGCGCTTGTCGCCATGTACGAGCTGGATCCGAAGAACAAACAGCTGGCGCAGCGCATCGATAACATGAAGCAGCAAATACAGCAGCTTAAAGACAACTATCAAGGCAATGAGTCCGCATCATTCAAAGTACCAAGCAGTGACAAGCAGGCGATTGTGATGTTGAAGCTGGTGAAACGTCTGCGCGACACCATTCGCTCCGAGCACAATAAAGGGCGTTTCGAAACGCAGGCATACGTGAATGAGAATGCGCGTCTGGAAACCATCCAAGTGCGCATCAATATTGAAAATGTGGTCAAACGCGCCAACGACGCAATGGTGAGAGGCCAGCCCGGTACCGCTTTGCAACTGTTGCGTAAAGGTCTGGATGTGCTCAGTACCAAAAATGACAACTATTCAACTCAGGCACGCGAAAAACTTCAGGCCATGCACGATGAACTGGAGCAACGTCGTCAGACGAAAAGTGCCGCTGAATTGCAAATGATGGAAGAGAAAGAACGCGAAGACGATATGGAAGCGCTCTTTGGCGAAAAGAAAAAGTGGTAATATACTCTCCACCAGAAGTGTCACAAAGACCGCTTGATTGCGGTCTTTTTTATTATTGTTAGCCCGAATTATGATAAATACACAAGCCATCCAGAACTTACTGGCCCCCATCTCTCAGTTTCTGCATTGCGAAACACCCGATGCCTGGGTGAACGAAGCCAAAAAAGCAGAAAACCTCAAAACCGTTCTGATCGACCATCTCTTGTGTGAGTTAAAAGCCGGTCAGTCAGCCATGTACCTGATCCGCAAATACGCAGTGGACAAAGCCAGTGCTCACACTCTGTTGGACTGGTTCAAGCCTTATGAGGATTTCGCTTACCGTAAAAGTGGTTCTCTGGCGACGTTAAAAGGCAAAAGTACTGTATCCAAAACCATCATGGCGAAGTCAGACTCGCCATACAGTCATGAACTGATTGATAAGATGGTGCTGTTGATCAAAGAAGAGCTGCATCACTTTTATCAGGTTCTTGAGATCATGGCAGAACGCGGTATCGTTTATGAACCAGTGACAGCCAGTCGCTATGCGAAAGGTCTCTTGTCACACATGGCCACACACGAACCACAAACGCTGGTCGATAAATTGATCATTGGCGCCTACATTGAGGCTCGATCTTGTGAACGCTTTGCCAAACTCGCACCGCATATGGATGAGGACATTGGCCGCTTTTACGTGTCATTACTACGTTCAGAGGCACGCCATTATCAGGATTATCTGACGCTGGCCGAAGAAATTGCAGGAAAAGACATCCGTGAACGAGTGACATTCTTTGGTGAGATAGAAGCACAGCTCATCTTGTCCAAAGATGATGATTTTAAGTTTCACAGTGGTGTGCCGACAGCAGCCTGAGTGATCAAAACATCACGATAGAGGCCAGCATATCGCTGGCCTTTGTGTGGTGCTAACTCAAACCAATGATGCGTTGATTTGAGCCAGTACGTCTGCCGGGTTGGCAGCCTGAGTGATCGGGCGACCAATCACCAAATAATCGGAACCCGCCGCTACGGCTTCCACTGGTGTCATCACTCTACGCTGATCCGCAGCTTCTGTACCTGCAGGACGAATACCAGGCGTCACCAATTTAAACGTCTGACCCAGAGAGGATTTCAGCATGCTGGATTCCTGCGCCGAGCATACAACCCCGTCCAAACCCGCGTTTTTGGTCAGTGTCGCCAGACGCATAACCTGCTCCTGGGGTGCCACATCCAAACCAATCCCTCTTAGATCCGATTGATCCATACTGGTCAGAACCGTCACACCAATCAAAAGAGGCCGGTCTTTTCCATAAGGCTCAAGGATTTCTCTGGACGCCGTCATCATGCGTTCGCCACCGCTGGCATGCACGTTGACCATCCATACTCCCAATTCTGCCGCTGCGCGAACAGCCTTAGAACACGTGTTCGGGATATCGTGGAACTTGAGGTCCAGGAACACAGAAAAGCCTCTGCGGTGCAGCTCTTGGACGAAATCAGGACCAAACAACGTAAACATCTCTTTGCCAACCTTCAGACGACAAGTGCTTGGATCGATTCGGTCAACGAATGCCAATGCATCAGCCTGATTGTCATAATCCAGTGCAACGATAACTTTCTGGTCGATCATTTCATCTCCTATTTCTCTTTATTGAGCCTAAAAAAAGGCAGCGGGATCATCGCTGCCATTTGTGATTGGATGTCCAATCGTTCCAAATCTATTCACCGTCCAAACCACGAATCGGTTTGATACTGCCCCACCCTTTACAAGACGGACAATGCCAGTACATCGAATGCGTCGAGAAGCCACACTTACGGCAGCGGTAATGCGGTTTGACTTTCAACTGCTCACCAACCAGCTTCTGCAATGTACTCAGACTTTCTTTCGCACGACCCTCTTCGGCCTCCGCCAAATGGTAGTCCATCAGACGGTAGAAGCCTTTCATGGTCGGGTTCTTCACCAGTTGCCTTGTCAGCAGCTCCTGAGCGGCGCCAACCCCATCATGCTGAGCCACTAGCTGAGCTAACATCAGCTCAGCCGAGACGCCAGCCTTGTTGGCAATACACTGACGCAGAAACTCAACTAAGCCATCTTCCTGACCAATATGGTGATAGCATTCCGCCAGCGTCGGTAAAACCTCACCGATAAAATCGATATCCTGATCGATCACCTGTTCCATGTAGTCGATGGTTTTCTGGTAATCTTCGTTTTCCAGATACAACTTGCCCAGAGCGATACTCGCCCGAACACATTTAGGATCTTCGGTGAGGGCACGTTTGAAGTTCTGGATTGCTTTGGCATTGTTGCCGTCCGCTTTTTCAATCATCGCCAGTTCACACCAGAAATGCGCGATGGTACTTCGCATGCGCTTGCGACCCATTTTGACCAATAGGTGCGCGTAATGGATAGCTTTGGTCCATTCTCTGGTCTGTTGATAAATGGCCACTAATTGATGCAAAGCGGCTTCACGATGATCCGGTTCATCCACTAATTGTTCGAAGATTTTTTCTGCGCGATCCAGAAAACCTGACACCATATAGTCTTTGGCCAGCTGCTGAAGGGCGATGTTCTTCTGATCAACGGTCAGCCCAGAGCGGGAAATTAAGTTCTGGTGTATCCGGATGGCACGGTCAACCTCCCCGCGAGAGCGGAACAGATTCCCCAATGCCAGGTGGGTATCGATGGTTTCGTTATCAACCTGGAGCAGTTCGATAAAGTGATCGACTGCCTTATCCGATTGATCAGACAGCAGCAAATTCAGACCAGTAACATACTGGCGAGAAATTTGATTGGATTGTTTTTGCTTATCTTGTTGAGCACTGCGATTCCCCATATACCACCCGTAGGCAGCGGCAATCGGCAGCAACAAGAACAGTATTTCAAGCATTAATAAACAACCTACTCACTTACGCTTGGGGTTTGTTTTCAACCGACGTATCGTTGTCTTTACTGGTTTTTTTCAGCTGTCTGTTCAGTTTTCTCAGCTGTAACTGAGTTTTGAACTGCATACTGCCAAAAATAGCACCTGCAAGCGCAAAACCAACGACAAAGACAACACCCAGTAAGGTTGAAAGATGGAATTCACCCTGCGCGACCAGATAATTGAAAGTCACGACTTCCTGATTTTGAGAGCCTAGCGCGAGAGCAATAATAAAT
>NZ_WXWP01000117.1:0-4056 GCF_009904765.1 Vibrio sp. V39_P1S14PM300 | reverse complement strand
GTCTTGCTGCCGCAGCTACTCCCACTTTCTCTGCCAGTTTCAGATCTTCCACTTTAAATTCAGGAGAATGGATAATACGTTTCTTCTTGGTTGTCATGGTTCACCTCGTTCACTTAACTCGGTGTCCAAAACTGGTGGTGCGGACCACAGCCCTATGGGGCGTTTCTCCCGTAGTTTAAAGCCAGAATGGCTCCACGTGATGAGCTATAGAAATTTTACCGAGGCTCAAAAAGAAATTACTCGATATATCATTGGATGCAACAGCCAGCTTAGACCACATCAATATAACGGTGGTCTAACGCCGAATGAGTCGGAAAAGTTTTACTGGTTAAACTCTAAAACCGTGGCCAGTTTTACTTGGCCACGACAGTAGGAGCTCTTGAGTTTAAGGTAACTCAAGATCGCTGAGTTTTTAGGGGCACCGTCACACTCTATCATTCTTCTATCATTCTTCATCGCCTTATGCAACCAGGCTGTATATTATCGTAATTTGATGATTTTTGAAGGTATTGATAGGTTTTGGGTAGTGGATAGTAGAAAAGAAAGCTCAATAAATATATTGAAGTCCTGGCATTTAGTGGAGTTTTTTCAAGCCTACTCGGTGCCAGATAAAGACGAAAGTAAAATTGCACCAGTAAATGTGTCCGGTCACGAATTGCACTCCCAAGGTAATCATCTACTTCCTTGGTTAAATCCTGCGGTTCGTGACTCACTAGGTCTTACCCCGGGTAAAAAGTGTGTTTATACCTTATATTTGGGGCTGTTCGATAAATCGGCGATAGATAAAAAAGTTGCAGAGTATTTTTCTACCAACAACCAGGAAGAATGTGTCTCTGAAGAAATAGAGCAAAGAAGAGACAATGAAGGAGCGTCTTGCTTTGCTAAGTTGATGTTGGATGAGTTTGGCACCCCTCGTCTGGACACATTTTCGGTAAGCACGTTGCCTTGGGCACTAGCAGAGTTACTCGCGGGGAGAGCTACAACAATATCTCAGGAACGATTTGATAGTCGGTGTGACGATCTTAACGAATTTTTGGATCGCTGGGAAACCACTTTGCCTAACCACCCTAGCTCAGAGGGTAGGCATACTCTTTGTGTGAAAAGCCTAATGAGCTTGGTTGAGGGGCTTTACCAATGGGCTGGTGTTTCTAATCAAGATTTGTTGCTTTCAGAGAACTCAAAGGTTTACCCGTTTCAGATGGCTTTTTATGAGTATGAGGCGAAGTCAGATAATCTTTTGGAGAACAAAAAAGCCCCAGGAAAAGTTGAAGATGATAACGAAGATGAATCTCAGTTACCTATTCTAAATAGCTTTTATATTCGAGATATAGAGCGAGCCATTAATGCGATTTCCACTGGTAGGGCAAGCAAGCCCCTTCAAACCTACCTGGGACAATCCACTTATAAGCATGTCGACTTGTATACCAACGATTCGATACCGTTAATTCATAATCACTTGAACCCCAAAGAAACACCAGAAGGAAGGTGGCTGACAGAGCCTGCGCATAACATGTCTTTAATGCAGCAGTTCGCCATCAATACGGTATTTAAGGAGCTGAAAACAGGTGGAGTGATCTCAGTTAATGGTCCTCCTGGCACCGGTAAAACGACGTTATTGCGGGATATAATTGCGCAAAACATTGTTGAGAGAGCTAAGGTATTAGCTTCTTTTTCGAAGGTTAGCGATGGGTTAAGTTCAGAAGGATTTCTTATTGAAGAGCTTACTGATTTTGAAATGGTTGTGGCGTCATCAAACAATGCCGCCGTTGAAAATATCTCAAAAGAGCTTCCTCAAGCAAAGTCGATAGCTGACAGATACGCTAATACCAGTTTTTTTCGTTCTGTAGCAAACCAAGTAAGTGCTGATGAAAAGAAAGGTCGTTTACAACCCTTGAATGATAAAAGACAGAGCTGGGGAAATATATCTGCTGCCATGGGGGCTTATAAAAAGAGGCGAAAGTTTCTCGATCGATTTTTCTTTGATTACTACTATGAAAAAGGCAATGAGCCAGCGGTTAGAGAGCCTTCTTTGGATTTTTTAAATTTTTGGCAATATCGCTCAACTTATACCGGGCCCTCTTTTCGCATTGCCAAAAGGGCCTTTAACGAGAAGCTATCTCGTTTCCATGAGTTGAATGACAAGTTAGCCTATTTTGATAGCCTGCAAAAGACTTTCGATGAACATCAATTTGATGCTGATTTGCATCAAATGAACCTAGTTCTAAATGAGCTAGAAAACTATGCCCATACGCTCTCTGTAGAGCTAGATGTCCTTAGTTCAACAAGAAATGCTGAAGTGAGAAGGGAAGAAGAAATTTCAATTTCCCTTGAACTATTGAAGGTTAACTCGCCTGGTTGGTTTAGTCGGTTCTTTAACACTAAGAAAAATAAACAATATAAGGCTTCACTATCTCAAAAACTCGGTGAGTACGAAAATGTCAAAAAAGCTATTCGGTTGATTGTTGGTGATGTTGAAGCCAAAGAAATCGAGAGAAAAGGGTGTACAAAGAAAATTTCACAGCAGCAGGTCGATATTCAATCTAAAGAGCTTAAAAAGCAGAAGCTTTTAGATGAGTTAGATGCCTATAGAGACGAGTTTAAGGGGTATCACTTACCAGAAGCTACTGATGATATTGAGGGGCATGACAGACAGAGACACGCGTGCTGGCAGCAGGAAAAGATCAATGCACTGAGGTCTGACGTATACGCTGCAGCGTTACTGCTTCATGAGGCTTGGTTGATCGAGGCTAGCAACTTGAATAGTTTTCGATCTCAGATACATAAAGTGAATGATGTTGTGCTAGGGAAGAGTCGCGAGAATGCACTAGCGATTTGGCAGATACTCTTTATGTTTGTTCCCGTGGTTTCGACGACTTTTGCTTCATTGGGAAACATGTTTTCTAAGTTGCCCTCAGAGTCTCTAGGTTGGCTAATGATTGATGAGGCAGGGCAAGCAATACCCCAATCAGCGGTGGGTGGTTTGCTCCGAGCTAAGCGAGCTGTGGTTGTTGGAGACCCTCTGCAAATCGAACCTGTGTTTACATCGCCACCAGAGCTGATTGACTACTTAATGCAATCTAAGTTGCAAGAGAAATCAGAGAAGTGGGACCCTTGTATGTGGTCAGTTCAGACGTTAGCCGATCGCGTTAATCCATATGGTTGTATGATAGATATGGATGGTGAAGAACAATGGATAGGCATACCGTTATGGGTACATCGTAGATGTATAGAGCCAATGTTTAGCATTTCGAATGAAATAGCTTACAACAATCGAATGATACATGGCTCTGACAACGATAAAGACGTTGAGCCAAGAATTCATAAGGCTTTAGGACACAATCGGTGGAATGATTCACAAGGAGACTGTGTACTCAAACAATACAAGCGTGAGTTGGGTGAGGATGTTAAAACTCTTTTACTTGGATTAGCAGCGCACGACGGCGACTTAAGCCGCATCTATCTAATAACACCATTTAAAGCGGTAAGAAAAGAGTTGAAAGAAGATCTGAGGCGTAGCAAGTCAGAGCTGCTTAACAATTCGAGTTGGTGTAATAAGGACTTTAACAACTTTTTGAAACACAACGTCGGGACTGTGCACACCTTCCAAGGCAAGGAGAATGATACCGTTATTTTGGTTCTCGGTTGTGACACTAAAAATAGTGGCGGGGCATCTTGGGCTTCTTCAAAACCAAATTTGTTGAACGTAGCTGTTACCCGAGCCAAAAAACACTTATTTGTTATCGGCGATATTCAGGTTTGGTCCGACAAGCGCTATTTTGATAAAACATACAGAAAGCTGAATCACCTTAGTACGAATGACTATCCACTAGGCGAGAGTTCCACACAATGCAACGAGACATTACCAACTCCCTAGGTGAGAGCTTGTCTTATGTCCTGCGAGTTACTGGATTATCAACATAGCGTGAAGCTATCGTTCAAGCAATAACCGCATTGATAGTTATGGAATACTACAAATGTAACCAATCCCCACCAGCTTTCGCTGGTGGGGATTGGTATTTTTTATGCACTCAGTCTTGTATTGAGTTATCTCACATC
>NZ_WXWP01000082.1:0-4060 GCF_009904765.1 Vibrio sp. V39_P1S14PM300 | reverse complement strand
GGTAAGTGGTGATGACGTAAATATTTCCCCATAAAACATTGATTTATATTGGTTTTGATAGTTTTATAGTGAAGGTGTCTAATTTTTCAGCGTTCAGTGTTTTTAATTTAGATTCTATAACTGAATTGTGTTCATTTATTAGATTTAACTTTCAAATATGGCGTTAAAACCGAATTATGCATGGTGAAGGGTTGAGTTTGCCAGATATCTGCGTATTCTCTTGTGTAAATTAAATGTTAACAGCACAAGATAATAGTGTACCTTCATTAAGGAGTAGATGATGTTGCATTCCCATCCAAACACCCTACATATCACTCAACTTAGCCACGAAGCGCTGGAACAACTTTCGCCTTCGTTTGCCAAGTTACCAAACACTGAGCACGCAGATGGTCAGTATCGTCTGCGTCGTTATTCAGTGGTGCGTTTCGTCAACGGTATGGTAACGGAGCTGGAACATCGCCAGTTTATGCAAAGTTCCGACATCAACCGTTTTCAGGGCAACGTGTCTCGCCAGTTTGAGTCTATTCTGCCTTCCACCCTCGACAGCGAGGGAATGCGAGAAATGTGTGCTCTGTTTGTCAAAGCCAATCAACTGCCGGATGGACAGGAAATTGAAATACATCAGATCCGTATATCTGCCGTGTACGAGCAAACGGAAGTGGCGCCGGAGGGGGTGCACCAGGACGGGTTTGATCACATTGCGATTATTGGTATTGACCGTCATAACATCAGCGGCGGTGAGATCATGTTGTATGAAGATTTTGATGAAGCGCCGTTCTATCGCAAAGTATTGAGTAACGGCGAAGTCGCCATGCTGGCAGACAGTAAGCTATGGCACAACGCGCGTCCAATCCGCTCTTTAGAGGAAGGGCAGCGTGGTCACATGGATGTATTTGTTTTAACGGCGAAAGGTGGTGTCAATGCACTTCAGTCCTGATTCAGCTCGTGCACAATTCAGTGCGTTGGCGCAACGTCACAACGGCATGCCAGTGGTGTTTCTCGACGGGCCTGGTGGCTCACAAGTGCCTGCCAGTGTACTGGAGGCCATGACTCACTACCTCGGTCATTACAATGCCAACTTGGGCGGGCACTATTTTTCCAGCCAGATGACCACCGACCTGATGCGTCGCGCTCGGGAGTCGGCTCAGACTCTGGTGAATGCGCCGTCGGCTGACAACATGGTGTTTGGCGCCAACATGACATCGTTGACCTTCCAGTTAAGCCGGGCGATCAGTCGTGACTGGCAAGCCGGCGACGAAATCATTGTCACGGCATTGGATCACTATTCCAATGTCTCCAGTTGGCAGCAAGCCGCGGAAGATAAAGGGGTGATCGTTCATCAGGTGCGAGTGGACGAGTCCGACTGTTCGCTGGATATGGACCACTTTTTCTCACTGCTGAACGAAAAAACGCGTTTGGTGGCCGTGACTTACGCGTCTAACACTACCGGCTCTGTAGTCGATGTTAAGTCCGTGGTCGACGCGGCTCATCGTGTCGGAGCGCAAGTTTATGTGGATGCGGTTCATTACGCGCCGCACCATTTGCTTGACGTGCAGCAGTTAAACTGTGATTTTCTGGCGTGTTCCGCCTACAAGTTCTTTGGTCCGCATGTCGGTATTGCGTACGTGGCACCGAAGTGGCTACATACGCTCAAGCCGTACAAAGTGGAACCAGCGACCAATGTGGGGCCGGGGCGGTTTGAAACCGGAACGCAAAGCTTTGAGGGCTTGGCCGGTATTATCGCGGCGGTGGGCTATCTAGCGCAGTGGGGCGATCCTCAGGCGACATTGCGTGAACGCTTAGAGCAAAGTTTTGTGCAGTTCAATGCGCACGAGCAGGCGATTACGGAGCGTTTTCTGTCACGTCTGGCGAGTTTGGATGGCGTTCAACTTTATGGACGTGCGGTTGCGGACAGTCAGTTAAGAACGCCGACGTTTGCGTTGACGTTTGACCAGTTCGCCCCTGAATTGGTCGCGCGTGCTCTGGGTGAGCAGAATATCTGTGTCTGGAATGGCCACTTTTATGCACTCGGTTTAGTGAAACAGCTGGGGCTGGAAGAGAGCGGCGGTGTGGTGCGAATCGGCTTTATGCATTACAACACACTTGAGGAAGTGGATAGATTGTTTGACGCGCTGGAGCGTCTGCTCCAAGCCTAATACAAACAAGCCCGCGATTCGCGGGCTTGATTTCTTTTAAGCGTCAGACACTTCGACTTCATACGACGTGAATTTTCTGATGTTGATCACCCCGGTGTCGAAGATCAGGTACTGGCCTTTGATGCCTTTCAGTATGCCGGTGACTTCCGGGTTCTTATCAAAGTTGTGTGACGTGATTTTGCTCGGATGCTCGGTGACCGGGTAGGCGATCGGCGTGATCCCTTTACTCAAGACTTCGATGGCATCGTCTCCAAATTCTGCTTTGATCTCGGCAATTTTGTCTTCGACCAATGGCAACATAAGGTGGAAATGTTCTTCCAGTGCCAGTGGCTCTCCGTCGCCTTTTAGCAGAGTACGCCAGTTGGTTTTGTCGGCTATATGCTTCGCCATTTCCACTTCGATCAAACCGGAAATCTGACGGGTTTTGACCTTGAAAACTGGCAATCCTTGTGTCGCGCCTTGGTCGATCCAACGAGTCGGAATTTGAGTATGACGGGTGATGCCGACTTTAAGGCTGGATGTGTTGGACAGATATACATAGTGATCGACCATGCAGTTTTGTGCCCCCCACTCCGGCTCACGACAGGTACCTTGCGCGTAGTGGCAGGTTTCCGGCTTCATAATACACATGTCACAGCTGGCGAGTTTCTTCATGCAGACAAAGCAGTGTCCCTGAGAGTAACTCTTCTTGGTTTTTTTGCCGCAGTTGCAGCAAAAAATATTACCGGTATGCGTCAAGGTTAGGGTTTTCCCGATAAAAGGGTTGAGATCCACCAGCTCATCCCCGACAGGCAAACGGTAGTGAACGGTGTCGTTCAGGTCCGCTTTCATTTTACGTAGCGTACCTTTCGCGATTAAAGACATGACATTGCTCTTTAGTAATTATGTTGTGACGCAGTGTAGCAAACCCAGGCGCGTTTCAAAAACAGCGCCAGAGTTTCTCGAGTTCAAATGCCGAATCGTTGTTCAGAGAAAAAGGAATAGTGTGATGAAGACTCACCAGAGGTTTGCGGTGGGGGGAGTCAAAGTGAATTATCGATCTGGGCCTCGGCCACGTCAGCCTGTTCGTCGTCTTCAGGCTTGAGAATCGGCTCTTTTGGGCCGAGAAATTTCGGCTGAGTGCCAATCACGTAAAGATCGAGAAATGCTTTGGTACGCGCGAACACTTCCCGCAGACGAACTTTAAACCCGGAATGGCTGGTCGGGCCGGGTACGGCCAGACACTTGGCGTGGATGTCGTGGTAATCGGCAATAAACAGCGCACGCTCGCAATGGAAGCGCTGCGAAATGATCAGAAAATTGTCGGTATCAAAAATCTTTTTGGCGCGCACGACCGAATCGAGTGTCCGAAAGCCTGCGTAATCCAGAAACAAGTGCTCGTCAGGAATGCCGGCTTTGAGTAGGTCACGTTTCATCGTCCAGGGCTCATTGTACGAACGATGGGCGTTGTCTCCGCTGAGCAGCAGATTGTCGACTTTCCCGTTTTTGAACAGCTCGATGGCGGCGTCAATACGGTGGGTATAGTACTCGTTTAATGTTCGGCCGAGGTATTTACTGGTACCGAGCACCACGGCCACACTGAATTTATCCACTTGCTCCGGGCTGGATAAAACATTGTCCCGGGTTTGATAAGTCACCCAACGATCAATCACAACAACGGCCACCATCGCCGCAATCGCCAACAGCAGCAGAATGCGCAGACATCGGACAATCATCTTCCGATTCAGTTTGGTTGAACGTTGTTTGTTGTGAATACTGACCACTAGATTTGCCGATTCCTTTGCGCCCATACACCTATGATTATAAAGCTCGAGATAACTACTGCGAACATGATGCCTGTATCGAGGTTTTTTAGTGTCCGAGTCAGGTAAGGTGTTGCTTTTATTATAACTAATCCGTAACCA
>NZ_WXWP01000132.1:0-4080 GCF_009904765.1 Vibrio sp. V39_P1S14PM300 | reverse complement strand
TAGAAGGATTAATGAACCAACAAAAAGCTGGGGCAGCAACCTCAGCTTTTTTGTGTCACAGACCACTGCGTAGCTTAAATGCCGTATTCAGCGCGATACGCTTTTACCGCCGCCAAGTGGTCGTCGCTGTCGCCGCGCTCTTCCAGGTAGCGGATCAGATCGCTCAGGCTGACAATCGAAATCACAGCGCAACCAAAATCGCGCTCCACTTCCTGAATCGCCGACAACTCGCCTTTGCCTTTTTCCTGACGGTCGATGGCAACCAGCACACCGGCCAAATCCGCCCCGTTGGCTTGAATGATTTCCATCGATTCACGAATCGCGGTGCCCGCGGTGATCACATCGTCCACCAGCATAATTCGACCTTCCAGTGCGCTGCCGACCAGATTGCCCCCTTCACCATGATCTTTGGCTTCTTTGCGGTTAAAGCAATAGGGCGTATCCACATCATGGTGATCGGCCAGTGCCACGGCCGTGGTGGTGGCAATCGGGATCCCCTTGTACGCCGGACCAAACAGCACATCAAAAGCGATACCAGAATCGGCCAGCGCCACCGCGTAGAAACGGCCCAGACGCGCCAGATCGCGGCCAGTGTTAAACAGACCAGCGTTAAAGAAGTAAGGGCTCTTACGACCGGATTTCAGAGTAAACTCGCCAAACTTAAGCACTTCTTTCTCTAAGGCAAACTCAATAAACTCACGCTGATATGCTTTCATTATACTCTCTCATTTTCCTGTGTCCGGTGTCTGACCGGACGGGTTAACAAAACTCGCGATATCGACTGGCACAACATAAGTACCAGATCCGAGGCAAAAAAATAGCCCCCATTCGGGAGCTACTTAAAAAACTAATTGGCTAAGGCCGCCTTCTGCGCGGCGACGATCTCGCTGATGCCGGTCTTGGCACTCTCCAGCAACGCCAGTAACTGTTCATGGCTGAACGGTTCGCCTTCGGCGGTGCCCTGGATCTCGATCATCTTGCCTTCTTCGGTCATCACCACATTCATGTCGGTATCGGCCGCTGAATCTTCCACGTATTCCAGATCGCACAGCACGTCTTCACCCAGAATGCCGACGGAAACCGCCGCCACGTGACCTTTCATCGGGTTCTTTTTCAGTTTGCCACTGTCGATCAGTGTCTGAAACGCATCGGCCATCGCCACACTTGCCCCGGAAATCGACGCCGTGCGCGTCCCGCCGTCGGCCTGAATCACATCACAGTCAACCGTGATCATGATTTCGCCCATCGCTTCCAGATCCACCACAGCACGCAGGCTGCGGGCGATCAGACGCTGAATTTCCATGGTACGGCCGCCTTGCTTACCGTTCGCCGCTTCGCGACGAGTACGCGAGTGAGTCGCACGTGGCAGCATACCGTATTCCGCGGTCACCCACCCTTTGCCCTGACCTTTCAGCCAGCGCGGTACATTCTCTTCCACTGAGGCATTACACAGCACTTTGGTGTTGCCAAATTCGACCAGTACAGAGCCTTCCGCATACGCGGTGTAATGGCGGGTAATTTTGATTGGGCGAACTTGATCCGCCTTGCGATCGTCTGGACGCATGGGCTGTTACCTGTAATTATTAATGGGGAGACAAATTGGGTTGGGCGAAGATTATATAGGAATCCGTGCCGGGTGCCTAGGGTGAGTTTGACCCCGTCCACGCGCTGCATTTCTATGCTACTATACCGACAGTTTGATATTCCGAATTGCTAAGCGAAGGACAAATCGATGATTTACAGCATGACCGCGTACGCGCGCAAAGAAGTCAAGGCAGAATGGGGCAGCGCGGTGTGGGAAATCCGCAGCGTCAACCAACGTTATCTGGAAACCTACTTCCGCCTGCCTGAGCAGTTCCGTGGTCTGGAGCCGCTGCTGCGTGATCGTTTCCGCAAACGCCTGGCACGCGGTAAAGTCGAGTGCAGCCTGCGTTTTGAAGCCAATCCGGCGGCCAGTGCCGAACTGTCGATCAACGAAGCGCTGGCCAATCAGGTCATCAAAGCCGCCAATCAGGTGATGCACATGACCGGCGAGCTGAGCCGCATCAATCCCTTCCAAGTCATGCAATGGCCTGGTGTGATGGAGACTCCGGAGCAAGACATGGATGCCATCAATAAAGATCTGCTGTCGGCTTTCGACGATGCGCTGAGTGATTTTATCGAAGCCCGTGGCCGTGAAGGCGACAACATGAAGGCTCTGATCGAGCAGCGTCTGAGCGCCATCAGTGAAGAGGTGGTGAAAGTACGTGCGCGCATGCCGGAAATCCTCGAATGGCAACGTGAGCGTCTGGTGAATAAATTCGAAGAAGCCAAAGTCGAGTTGGAACCCTCCCGTGTCGAACAAGAGCTGATCCTTTTGGCTCAGAAATCCGACGTAGCGGAAGAGCTGGATCGCCTCGATTCACACGTGAAAGAAGCCAACAACATTCTGAAAAAAGGAGGCGCCTGTGGTCGTCGTCTCGACTTCATGATGCAGGAATTCAACCGCGAGTCGAACACACTGGCCTCGAAATCAATCAGCACCGACATCACCGCCTCCGGCGTAGAACTGAAAGTGCTGATCGAGCAGATGCGTGAGCAGATCCAAAATATAGAATAGATTCCCCTCTACTCCACACACTTCCACAAATCCCTTACTTATAAGGGATTTTTTATTTTCACCATCCATACACATCCATAAAATTCATCAACAGCCACTAACAAACGGGGAGTAATGTGGGTAGTATTTTGCTATTTACTCCCCGCCGTAGTATAAATATCACAACATACTCCCCACCTCTGGAGGGTAATGTAATGATAACTTCGATTAGAGCTATAAATTCAAGGAGATAGAGATGGGTAATCTCACCGTCAACCAAGTTAAGTCGATAGTAAAAGACCAAAAAACAGGTCGTCATGCCGATGGTGATGGTTTCTATCTAATGATTCCTAGAGTAGGTCGACCGTACTGGATGCTAAGGTACACCCTTTTTAAGAAAAGAAAGGAGGTGACAATTGGCAAGGTCGATGAACTTTCTCTTGCCGATGCAAGGTTGAAAGCTGCTAAGCTTCGAAAGCAAATAAGCGAAGGGATTAACCCAATTGCAGAAAGAAAGCGGAGTAAACAAGCTGATATACAAATAATCGATGATCTCTTCGAAGACTGGTACAAGGATTTGTCCAAAAGGCTCAAGCACCCCAATATACCTAAGCGTATCTACCAGAAAGAGATCTCTCCACAAATTGGTCAATACACGTTGAAACGTGTCACACCTTTAGATATCCGTAACATCATCCAAATAGTCGCTGACAGTGGCCGTCCAACCACAGCTAACGACACGCTAATGTATTGTAAGCAGCTTTTTAAACACGGTATGAAAATTGGTGTTATTGAGTCTAACCCTGCACTAGCATTTTCTAACTATGATGCTGGTGGCATTGAAGAAAGTAGAGATCGGGTCTTAGAGCTGGAAGAGATTAAACGTGTTTTTTCCGTCTTCAACCAAAACATTTATAGCTTCAATCGAGACAACTACCTAGCTTGTGCACTGCTTCTTTGTCTTGGAGTTCGTAAATCAGAGCTAGCAGAAGCAAAATGGGATGAGTTCGATCTAGATAATGCTTTATGGCACCTACCAGCGGAGCGGAGCAAATCTGGGACAGGTCTCACTATTCCGCTTCCGGAGCTGTGCGTAGAGTGGTTTAAAGAACTGAATATGCGAGCTTGTCGTTCGGAGTACGTCTTCCCAAACAGAAGGGAAAGCAAAGTACCTCACATGGGCAAAGACACACTGAACAGGGCTATTTCAAAGCTATTTGGTCGAGAGCCCGGTCGTAAGGTACAACCACCAAATAAAATGGGCGATATCAAACACTTTGCGGTTCACGATCTACGCCGCACATGCCGTAGCCTACTCGCTTCAGTAAAAGTTCCTAGCCATATCGCGGAGCGCTGTTTAAACCATAAGTTGAAAGGTGTAGAGGGTATCTATAATAGATATGACTACCTTGAAGAGCGTAAAGAAGCACTAGAAAAAGTTACCAATATGGTAAAAAGCTATATTGTACAAGATTAATCATACGGTCAGATCAGGTCTGAAT
>NZ_WXWP01000133.1:1411-4089 GCF_009904765.1 Vibrio sp. V39_P1S14PM300 | reverse complement strand
GCGCCAAAGAAATAGGCTAAGAGTTAGAAGCCGTAAACGGTGAAATCAAAGCGAACACTCCGCATATAGTGCCACCGGAAAGAACGTGAAAGGCACTAACTGAAAGGTGTAAATACGAGCGGCAAAACAGATAAACACCAAAACTTATGACCTTTGATGTCAAACCCGTACTAACGCCCTGTTAAGGTGTGAGCAACGCAATACCGAAGCTCCTGCATACCACCTTAAACACTAAACGCAACGCATAGTAAAAATGCCACGCGTTGCGAATCACTCTTAAACAGATTGTTAAATTGCTAGCCACCAATAGCCGAAAGTAAGAAAGAAGCAACAGATGCGATACTTCCTTCATGAGGCAAAGCTCCCAATAGCGTCTTAACTACAGCTTTACTAGGCTTTTCAGATTGGAATTGAGCTTCTACTGCACCAACAACCTCAAGTGCCTCTTGCTTTTCAGATGCGTCTTCGACCAGCCTTTCTATTTCGCTGCGAAGTAGCTCAATATGCTCTGTAACTTCAGAGTTATGATTAACTATATTTGTCGAGTTATCTACAGAGTTGTTGTTCACTCGAGCGTTATCGCCGTTGAAGTTATAAGTGATACTTTGTACCGCTTTTTTAGCTTCTGGAATACCTAATTTCTGAACTTTCATTTGATAATGCGCAGGTATACTGTGAAACTTTTCGTGGAAACCAGGATCGATAACCTTGAACGTTTCCTCACCACCGTTAGACATAATCCTTTGGATAAGATCATTTGGTTCGATTAGCATATTTGACTGCATTAGATAAATGCCCTTATCTTGAACACTGGCTTTCAAGTCCGAATGCTCTTCACCATTTGTTTTGATAACTTTTATATGGTCAGTCATCATTTTTTGAAATGCCATACTTCCTCCTGCAATTTAACGCCGCATTAAGGTGTGAGCGGCGCTTGGCTATACTTGAGCGAAGCGAAAAACGCCAAGCGTTGCGAATCACTCTTAAATGCTTTGTTAGTTTATTTTTTGAATAGGCCAATGATCTTTTGATAGCACTTTTCAAAAAAAGCATCATTTTTAGTTGATTCAATAGTAGCGCCAAAATTGTCGACGACTATCTTATCTTCATACACTGAGGTTGCTGTTATCGTGATATTAAATGTATCACGGTTAAACTGGTTCAATTGCTCTTCAGTCAAATGCGCAACGCACAGTACTTCTACACTGTTGCTTTTCAAACACAAAGGCAAACTCGTTCGTTTAATATTTAACTCTGGCAAGTTTTGCTTCAGCACAGCATCAAGTTCTTCAAAATTTTCAACTTCATGCACTTTACCTTTGAAATCTATTGAAACACCTTGAAGTATTGCAGGGCCTAACCCATCGTTATATAGCCTTAACTCAACAACAATGAGTCCGTCTTGATAGTCTTTGTTCAGATATGTATGGAGTAATGGAAGTACTTGCTTTCTATTGTGCTGCCTTTGAATAAAGAGTGTCGCACTTGTCACAACCAATGCGAGAAAAAGTAAAATCGTATCCATCTTGTCTAAAGCCTCCGTTGTAAACTAACGCCGCATTAAGGTGTGAGCAACGCCTACCACCCAACCTAAACTATTGTGCGTAAACACTAAAGCCGAATCAAACCAAAAGTGCCAAGCGTTGTGAATCCGTCTTAAACGCCTTGTTAGTTTTATTGCTGGCGACTTAGTAACAGGTTTGCTCCAGACATCGCTAAAAAGGTTGCGCAGCCTCTATTGAAGCGCTTCGCCATTTTCGGTTTCGTAAACCACCGTCTTAAATATATGCCGAATATGGCATAAATCGATATTGCACCCATTTCTAATATTAGAAACGTAGCCCCTAAAACGAAGAACTGTTCATTTACACTAGCCGAAACATCAACGAACTGTGGGAGAAAAGCAGTAAAAATTAAGATCGCCTTCGGATTACCAGCGGCTAACAGAAATTCTTGTTTAGCCAAACCTAGTCGGTTGCGAGTATTTTCTAGTTCAGCTACTGGACTTGCCTCCGAACGCCATAGATTAAAGGCAATCCACAGCAAATATGCAGCACCTACGATTTTAATTGTTAGAAATAGGGTCTCAGATGCGTAAAGCACCACCGCCAACCCTGAAGCGGCTAACGCGATCATTACTGTGAACGCTGCAATCCGGCCAAGACCAGCAATAAATGCAGACTTGAAGCCATAACAACGAGCATTATTCATTGATAATAGGTTGTTAGGCCCCGGTGTCATATTGAGCGCAAAACACGCAGGTATAAAGAACAATAACTTCCAGATTTCCACAATATTTCCTCCATGAAAACTAACGCCGCGTTAAGGGGCGACAACGCTTTGCACTAAACTACACCATTGCGCCGTAAACACAAAAACCGATTTAAACAAAAACTGCCAATGCGTTGAGAGTCCCTCTTAAACGCTTTGTTATGTGCCCAACAACACCACGACTTTAAACCAAACCCATTTTGTAACCGCAGAACTTTCAACGCCAACAAAACCCACTGCAAACCTAAATATTTCAGCGACATGCCAACGTTAGCAAAGGAGCAATTTTCACCAGAGTACGCGACCAAACAACACATGCAAATGCTTTTGTGAAGACAAACTTTCAATGCGGAATTGTAGCGATTAAATCCGTTTCTATTTTCCTAAACCTTGCCGCAAGCACACCT
>NZ_WXWP01000133.1:0-1366 GCF_009904765.1 Vibrio sp. V39_P1S14PM300 | reverse complement strand
ATGCAAAAACCTTAAAACCGACACTTTTTACTGCTAAATTTTCAAGGCACATAACGCCGCGTTAAGGGGCAGCAACGCGCTACCACCAAACTTCAAATGACCACCGTAAACACAAATGCCAAGATTTAAGCCAAAGTCGCCACGCGTTGACTGTCCCTCTTGAACGCCTTGTTAGCCGTTTAGACGCCAACGATTGAAAAATGATGACTTGCAATATTAAAGCCTTCACGCAAGTAGAACTTATGTGCAGGGAAACGCTGGACACCAGAATCTAGATGGATTTGCTCACAACCCATTTCTAACGCATACGATTTAAGCCAATTGATGAGAAAACTACCCACCCCTCGCGAGCGAAATTGAGAGTTCGTCACCAAGTCTTCGATATAAATATGCTTGCCCCACGCTAGCTTTTCACCAACACTGAAGCCAGCTACAGCAAGCACACCTTCTGATGATTTAACGTAAACGACTTTATAGCCATTTAATTGCTGCTTCTCGACTTGGGCAGACAAAGAGTCTAAATCGTAGTTTGGGCGAAGTTGCAATAACACTTCCATTACTAAAGCATAATCAGAGTTTTTCTCTAAGAATTGGACTTCCATGTTTTCTCCATTTTGACGGCTAACGCCGCATTAAGGTGTGAGTGACGCTTGGCTATACTTGAGCGAAGCGAAAATGCCAAGCGTTGCGAATCACTCTTAAATGCTTTGTTATAGCTATTGTTCACCTTCCCAACCAAGTATTACGAAGATAGAGTTCGCTGTATCATATAGGTTATGAAGGCTAGCAATAAAGACTGCAATCAGACCAGACTCTAACAATGGCCTTATATACTGATTCGAGTCAGTTACAGGCTTGCTCCCAAGCAATACTAAGAACATAATGGCTAGTACTATAAAAACTAATTGCTCGACGATAGAAAGTTTTAATTGCCCTAAAGTCGCAGAGAAATTCCCGCCGTGACGTTCAATAATTTCCCTCAATTTTGTCATGACAACGCTGCCTGTCGTTGTGTTAATTGCGAGTAACGCAATTAACAACGTGATCAAATTATTACTTAAGAACGACACAAGAAAATTGGACTCTATTAGGCTGCATAAAAAGCGAGTCAGGACACCTAACACAATGAATAACGAGCAACTTTTCAAGTAATCAATAATCATGGCCTCAAAAATCCTAGTAACGCTTCTAACGATTGCGCATTTAAATTCTCTACCGTCAATTCATCTAGCTCCACTGTTCTGTTAGTTTTTTGAGTGTGAACCGACCTTTTAAACCCATTTATTTTTAATGATATATCACCGCCTCCCTCGGAAGCATATTCGACAATACCATCAATGACCTCATTGTCATCTCTGATTTCTAA
>NZ_WXWP01000032.1:0-4138 GCF_009904765.1 Vibrio sp. V39_P1S14PM300 | reverse complement strand
GGCCAACATTGAGCGTCTGGGGGAGAAATACGCCATTCCTACGGCCATTGCCCTGGCTGAAAACGCCAACGGTGATAACGATTTACAGAAAATAGCAGACTCACTGGCGCCTGTGATGAACGGCGATGCGGTGGCATTGTCTGGCGTGAAAGAGATTGTTGCGCTCGATGCGAATGGCAAGGTGGACGAGCTGCTGCGCACCATTGAATACATCGACAACAAAATCTCCAAGCGCATTACAGGGCAGACTCTCACCGGTGGCAATCAAAAGTACGGCTCTCGCTCATTGGGTGAGGTCCACGAACGGGCCGCCATGCGCGTCTCTAAACGCGATGCCCGCATGGTGCATAAGACGCTCAACGAGACGCTGTTTAAGTGGATTTTTCTGGCTAACGGCCGTGAGGGGAGCATCAAAATCCGGGTGGATGAAGACGCTTACAAAGCGATGCTGGAATCGGCTCTGGCAAATGGCTCAGGTATGGAGCCGGTTCAACCGCTTTCCCCCCTGACCTTATCAGACGCCCCAGGAAAGCACCTATGTCTGCTTTAACTCACCTTGACCAGAAAGAAACCGACAACCTCATCAAATTGCAGCGCCTCGAAAATGAGGCGCTTTCCTTCACCGTCAAAAGCCTTTCAAGGGAGCTGGAAGCGGCGTTCAAGGCGCATTCAACCCCTGATGACATCGATATCACTCAGGTCACCCACCCGTACACCAACATTTACGCCGCATCGATGATGGTCAGTTGGTTGCTGGGTCAAGCGCATGTTCAAAACGCCATCACTGAAGCAGAAGATAAGCCCGTCGAGCTGACCTATGCGCCCATTTACCTCGCTGTGGATGATGTGCCTTTTCAGGAAGCGATGGATGCACTCAAAGCGATGGTTCCGACCGATACCAAAGAGTATCGTCAGATGGAAGCGGCCATGAAGCTGCGTGCATTCACGGTGGCGAACGTCTCCAGTATTGATGCGGTCAATCGCGTGAAGAAACGCTATGAGGACGCACTGGGCAGCGGCGCTTCTCGCTCTGAAACTCTGGGCAATATTCGTCAGCTTCTCGAGCAAGAAGGCTTATCTGAAGCCAACCCGTACTGGCTAGAGTTGCATTATCGCAACAACATGATGACGGCGTACAACTCTGGCCGCTGGACCCAAATTGCGAATAACGATTTGGTTGAGTTCCTGGTCTATTCGTCCGTGCTGGACTCAGGAACGACTGAACTGTGCAGAAAACTCGATGGCGTGATCAAACCTAAAGACGATCCGTTTTGGGAACGTTTCTATCCACCCAACCACCATAAATGCCGAGCCACCGTGTCTGTGCTGTCACGTAAGCAGTATGACGCGCTGCCGGCATCAATGCGACGCGCTTCAGAGCAAGTCAGCGGTAAAGCTTTGGACAAAGATGCCATCACTGGCAAAGAGCATCAGTTCACCAGCTCGCCATTGGTATCGATGAAAACGTTGCCCGCATCGATGATGCAGCGAGCGCAAGAATACAGTCTGACACAAAGCATCCTGAATTACTCTTATGCGCAGAGTCAACGTGTGCTAAAGGAGCAGACGAAAGCGGTCACCAAACAAGGGTTATCTGCGGCTACGCTGAGTAAAGCTCTCACACAATCCCCCGAGCTTGAACCGTTCCGGGAAATGATTCAGGAGAAGCTACTCAGTCAACCGGATGCGATTTGGTATGGACTCGATCAAATGGCGGACGGAGCATGGTTACCTGTGTTGACATATCAATTGGTGCTGGATGACCAACACTCGGCCTTGGCCTTGGTAGCCGCGTTTGACGAGGTCATGGTGAACAATATCCACTTTTCCCGTCAATCTGAGTGGGATAAACGACTCGCTGACCACATCAACATGTCGGATGGTCGCCAAAAGTAAGGCTTTGCTGACGTGTCACTATCATACATTTCTGAAAAGGCTTGTGAGCGTCATTCGGCGATTGACGCTGGCCCGTTTGTTATTTAATTTTGACCTTCTCAACAAGGTTGAGTCCCCCTGTAATCACTTTTTATTTGCCATTTGCCCGCGATTGCGGGCTTCTTTTTGCCCTAGACAAGTGGAGCGCATTGACTATGGCTATTGTGTGCCCTATAAGTAATAGAGTGAGATTATGAGTTGTCTCCTATCGAATACCTTCATTATTCAATCGTCAATTAACTTACTAGCCCGCAAGCGCGGGCTTTTTCTAAGTGGCACTCCCTATGTGACGTTCTCCTCAAATTTTCACAAACGGCAAAATCACCAGGCGAACCGTGCTTTTGCCTAGCCTTTCCGGCTACGCCTCGCCGTCTCTCCATCGTACAATATCGCCATTTATGATGTCGTTTTTGGGGAGCCCTCATGTCAATAGACTTTGATTCGTCACGTAAGGTGGTACGCGCAGGTTATAAACCCGTTGTGGATGAGACCGCGCTGACTCGTCCTGCGGAAGGTCCGGTCCAAGAGACGCCGGAAAAAGCGCCAGAGCAGGAAATCAACCTCAAGCTCTACTGCAGTCCGGATGAACTCAACACTTTACAGACGGGTGTCTGGCTGTTAGGTGCGACTGATAACGAAAAGGCGGTTGCCCAATGGAAAAAACAGCAGACCAGCGAAGGCGATAGTCTCCTCACAGCGCAATGCTTTGAGGCTGAAGAGAAGACGCTCTATCACGATCTGTTTTTACACAGCGGTCAGTCAGACGCGTACACGGTTATGCCTAATCCTGTGGACAGCCAGGTCATCAATGCCGAGTTTATACCGGTGAAGCTGGCTGTTCAGGTCAGTGACACGCGCCTTGGCTGGCCGACGGCTGGGTATTTTTACCTGTTTTGTGAAGGCAAACTGACAAAAGAATTCAAAGTGGCCGGTGACGGTCGCTGGACGTTCCAGGTGACGCGATCGGATGCCTCAAACTTAACTGAAGAGCTGCTTTCTGAGCATCACTACGCCAGCATTTTGCTGCCCTATAAGATTGAAGGTCAGCCTGCGCCCGGGCAGCACCTACTGTATCGGGAAGAAAAGCTCACTGCGGATGAGTTAGCTGAAGCCAGTCTCGACTGGCTGAACCAACATGCCATGACACTGGACATGGACCAGGTGGTCGGTATTAAGCAAACACCTCTGCTTGAGCGGAGCGCCGAAACGACGCCTGAAAATGAAGTGCCTTCACCGATAGAAACCCTGGCGGCGGTGCATCCGTACGGCGACACCTGGGGACGTTACAACCAGCATGAAATTGATGCGCAGACCGTCAACATCACTCAAAGTCCGAGCATCGCAGACCATGTTCCCGTTCTGAACGTTGCAGCGTCCATGGCGACTGGGTTTTCACTCGGCTGGATACAGGTTTTGCGTTCTCAAAGTCAGGCTCAGCTTTGGGCGGATTTATTTACAGAGGAGACCAGTGAAGCGCATCAAGCCTTGATTCAAAAATACAACACACACCTCAATGAGCCTGTGCGTCAAGGGGAGCTGGTTTTGCTTCCCACCACAGAGCCGGAAAACGATGAGCAGCGGCAACAACTCAATGCCATGCTGGAAGAGGCGCAGGCAGCGAGTTCAGCCTTGTGTGAGCTGGATGATGGACAGGTGGCCGCGGTCAATCGTCACTTTGAACTATTGGACCATTACGCGAATCAACGTACGGAATCTGGAGACGTGCCATCAGAGCAACCGGATTACTATGCTCATGCATCAACCGGTGTGGGTATTGCCACCGCGATGGTTGAGCAGCATTTGAAGAACATCAATCAGGTGTTGTTGGAAATCAATGATTTGTATGTAGGGCAAGTGGCCATGGCCAGTCGCGTTGGTGGTATCAACTATGGTAGTTTTGTGTCAGAACGAGCTGCTCTGTTTAAAAAGCTGGACGACTCGTTTGCTATGTTATCCAAGCGCAGTATTCAGCTTCCTGTAAACACTCAGATTAAGCGGGCGCTGAGACTGTCGACTAAGTCAGTAGTGCATCACGCGGATGAGATAATCGCCAAAGGGTTCGTGCCAAATATGGGTAAACGCATTGCTAACGTGGCCCGGGGCATTGCTGGCGCTCGCTGGGCAGGGTATGTAGGTGTGGTACTGGGTGGTGCAAGTGCTGCGGATAGCATCTATGAGGCCTGCAAAGTGGACGGTTCTGGGG
>NZ_WXWP01000220.1:0-4142 GCF_009904765.1 Vibrio sp. V39_P1S14PM300 | reverse complement strand
GTAGATAACTGGCCATTTGTCCTAGCCCAATAACTACGGACTTTTGGCCAGTTTTGTTATTCACATGGTTAAAAAAACGCCTCTGGCAAATATGTCCGTCAAGCCTTTTTTTTAATTTTTACGTCTTGCAACTGAAATATATCTGAACTAAAGACGCGAAAAAAATGTGATTTTTTTAATGGCATAAAGGCTTTAGAATATCGGCAGAATTTGAGTGTCAGCAGTTTTAATGTCTCACCTAAGTAAACATACATCGCCTGCACACGTCGCCGTGATCGGTGGAGGTGTCGCCGGAGCAACCGCAGCACTGCACCTGGCAGAAAGAGGTGTGCGTGTCTCACTGATCGAAAAAAGTGATGGATTAGTCAACGGACCACCGATCTGTCATTTGCATGCTGGGGGCAACCTCTATCGAGAAATCTCCCAGCAGCAGTGCATCGAACTGTTAAAGCAGTCCATCGAATCTGTACGTTTGTATCGACATACACTGAATGTGAGGCCAACAATTATTGCGGTACCACACAGTGATGGCGGTCAGCCAGAAGAGCTCTTGCCGAGGTTGACAGTGGTTGCTGATTCTTACCGTGAGTTGGTCGAACAGAACGAAGCCAATCGAGTGCTAGGCGATCCTGAAGACTATTATCGAGTTTATGAAAAATCAGAACTGTTGGCACTGAAACAACAGGTTCAGCCGAAATGTCCGATCACATTTGATGAATGGATGACTCCGTTTGCTAAACGAGTGGATCTGGAGCAACTCAAGTTCCCAGTAGTGATGGTCAACGAATTTGGTTGGAGCGTATTTCGTTTAGCTGCGACTGCGACACTGGCTTTTGACCAGATGCCCCATTGTGATGTTCAGCTGAATACGCGTTTGATCAGCGCAAGCCATGATGGCCAACATTGGCGCCTGACGTGTAAAGATAATCAAGACAACGTATCCCAACTTAAGGCCGACTATCTGGTCAATGCCTGCGGATACGAAACTGGAAAGCTGGACGATCAGGCCGGGTTTAAACGCAAAAGGCTGGTGGAATTTAAAGCCGCGTATGTTACGCAGTGGCCACAGTGTGAAGAACAGTGGCCCGAAGTGATTTTTCATGGTCCAAGAGGCACGTCAAAAGGCATGGCGCAACTGACGCCATACGCTGACAACGTGTTCCAGTTGCATGGCATGACAGAAGAGATCACGCTGTTTAAAAACGGCTTGGTTGGATCCTCCACCACTTCTTCTCAACCACAGTTGCCCCTTGAGTTGCAACGCAAAATGGACACCGGTTGGTTGGAAGATATCAGCGAACGTCGCAGCGTGCGCGCGATTGAACACGTGGCTCAGTTTATTCCCGGATACCAGACAGCGACGCCAATGGGAAAACCTTTGTACGGCGCGCAGCAGATTCCCGGGGATGATGCGACTTTGCGAGCGGCGGATGTAACGTTTGAAGCCAACGGGTATGCCAGACTGGAGGTGGTTAAGGGGTCATCTGCATTAGAAGCGGCGCGAAAACTCGTGCAGCACTGGCAATTGGATGATGGCGATACGGCTTCTATTGAAGCATTGCACCCGGTGTCTCTGTCGTTAACGGCAGATGCCATCGAAAACCAGGCGATCGTTCTGGCGGAGCAGCGAGGTTATCCGTCTGCGCTGGCTAAAGTGGTTGGGATCAATAACCAAAAAACTTAGCCCACTTGCACCAGGCATCTTGCAGTCCCAGTAAATCGCCTGGTGTGAAACTCACCGACTGACCTGGCTTCGCCTGTGCAAGGCGGGGAAGATCAATTCTGGCTACACAGCCGATTTTGGGGTACCCACCGATGGTTTGTCGATCGTTTAACAGCACGATCGGTTGCCCATCCGGGGGCACCTGAATCGCCCCTAAAGCAATCCCTTCACTGAGTATCGCGTGCTGAGGCGCAGGGATTGTGCTGCCTGTCAGGCGATAGCCCATCCGGCTGCAATGCTGGCTGATCTGGAATGTACGTTGGTACATTGCGTTTTTGGCGTCATTGTCGAACTGATCAAATTGATAGCTTTCAATCACGCGTAACGTGATCGGTAAGTTGTAGTTGGGTTGAAAGCGAAAAGACACCTCTCTCAGTGGCGTATTGCAGCGGTGCTCGTGAAAGTACAGTTGATCACCTTTTTCCAGCGCCCGGCCATTAGAATGTAGGCCCCCCAGTTTATCCTTGGCCACTGTCGCGCAGCTGCCCAGTTGTAACGGAACATCGAATCCGCCTTTGATGGCTAAGTATGCTCGCAAGCCATTTTTAGGCAAACCAAAGCTAAGTGTTTGCCCACGGCGCATTATGAATACCGACCAGTTGGGTAAGCGAACTCCATCCAGTTTGGCCTGTAAGTCTCCGCCACATAATGCCAACTGGCATTTGTCTTGCGCAACGAATTCGGCCTGACCCAATGTGATTTCCAGCGCGGCACAGTTGATGTCGTTATCCAGTAAATGATTTGCCCAACTGTAGGCGTAGTCATCCACTGGGCCTCCGGGAACAATACCGATCTGTGTGACGCCGTAACGACCAAAGTCTTGAACCAGAGTTAATTGACCGGGCTTTTTCACCTCTAGGTGAGGGCGGTGTCTCATACAAAATCTTCCTTGTGGATAGTGCCACCCAGTTCGATGAATTCGGCTTGGCTAATGGGTTTGAATCGCACTTTCTGACCAACAGTGAACGGAATCATCGGTTCTTGGTTAGGGGAATAAAGCACCAGTGGGCAGTTGCCGATGACGTTCCACCCTCCTGGCGAACTGTCGGGATACACTGCGGTTTGTTTTTCAGCGATCGCGATGCTGCCTTTAGGCAGTGACAGGCGTGGCGTGTCTTTTCTGGGGAGCTTTAACTGCGGATCGACTTCGGTCAAAAACGCAAAACCGGGCGCAAAACCAATCGCTCCGACCGTATATTGCTTGTCCGAATGAAGGCGAATCACATCCTCGAGTGACAAACCTCTGTCGAAATAAAGTGTTAAGTCCGGCCCAACGGATAGATCGTAGTAAGCCGGAAGCTCAATTGTATCGCTGTGCGCGTTCAGTTGTGGCTGGAGAGAATTGATCAAAGTTTCTGTCCTGGTACAGAAATCAAAGATAGAAATGCGGTGCGGTAAGTAATCAATCAGAATGGTGTTGTATGAGGGGGTAATGTTCATCAACCACTCTGCCAGTTCTGCCTGTAGTGCGTCACTGACGCAACGCACTAACTGAGACGTTTCAGCATTGGGTTCGTGTTCGAATACAATCAGAATGCTGCATTCTGCGATAGGTTCTATTCGGTAATCGAAATCCAATCTGTTACTCCTCTAGGGCCTGACGAATTTTGGCAATCAGTCCGGCTGATGATTCGTTATCGCCGTGCACGCAAATGGTGTCGGCTTCTATCGGGACGACAAAACCATCTTTACTGGTGACTTTCGCGTAACGTGCGATCTGACGTACCTGATTTATGATGTCTTCTTCGCGTGTTAGCACTGCGCCGCTTTCTGAGCGAGGGCACAATGAGCCATTACCCAGGTAGGCTCTATCAGCAAACGCTTCGAATAATAAAGGCACTTCGTATTTGTCCGCGATGTCAAAAAACGCCTGACTGTCAGAGGTCGCCAGGATCATCAGTGGGACATTAAAGCATGACACGGCATCCACGACGGCTTCAAAAATAGCCAGATCTTTCATCATGTCATGGTAGAGCGCGCCATGTGGCTTCACATAGCTGACTTCGGTGTTCTTACTTTCACACAACGCTTTCAGTGCGCCAATCTGATAAATCAGCATCTCACTTAACTCGTTGGTCGGGTAGCTAATGGATCGACGGCCAAAGCCCTGCAGATCCGGATATCCAGGGTGTGCACCGACTTGTACGCCATGTCGGATCGCGAGGTCGACTGTTTGGCTCATTACATGTGGGTCTGAAGCGTGAAAGCCGCAGGCAATGTTGGCCATGTCAATCCAGGGCATGACTTTGTCATCACAGCCCATTTTCCAGGGGCCAAAACTTTCGCCCATATCGCAGTTCAGGGTCAGCGTGGATTTAGTCATTGATGTTCACCATCATAAATCTGGTCCAAAGGGTGATCTGTTTCATTATTCAATCGGTTTATTAAGCGTAAGGTATGCTTTTTCTATAATTTGATA
>NZ_WXWP01000289.1:0-7901 GCF_009904765.1 Vibrio sp. V39_P1S14PM300 | reverse complement strand
CTATCTGATAGTGAGTGGTTGGCACCCCATTAGCCTTTCGAACTTTGCTATGAATGACCCCTTCCAGACGCTTTTTCAGTTGTCGAATCGCGTAACGAACCTGATCGCTTGAAAGACAGAGCTCTTCACCGAGCTCGTCATTAGATTTATAAAACCACTCTCCATCCGGTTTAGTACTGGACCAAAACACCAATTGAGACAGTACCGCCGCATGAGTATGGTTGCCTTCACAGAACTTAATGTAAGGACGAGGTGTGCTTATCACCGAACCCTGACCAGATAGCTCTCGCACAACATCAAACAATCTAGTCATGACAAACCTCTTCCTTCTTCAACGTCCAGAATACAGGGCGTTTTATACGACTTCCCCTATACCAACATATCCAGGCATATTCAGAGTTATCGCTACCACCATGAACAAATGACGGGCGTGGAGTAAGGATGAGCAAGTTAGTCCAAGGGAATGAACGCCAAAAGTCTGCGCGCTGTTTACTACCCAACATGGAAAGGCGTAAGAGAAAACACATAGTGCCATCGTCAGCCAAATCGCGAGTCATGGCCGTCGCGATGAATTCCTGCGCAAGGCTAAACGGCGGATTGGTAACAATCACATCCGCACTCATATCCTTTTTCGGGTTCAGGTAGTCTATGCCTTCAGCCAGCTCGGCGTATTTAACCTGGTGACCAGCAGGGAACTCACTGGTAATGCGGCCATCACCACGACAAGGTTCCGATAGAACATCACCTTCTCGAAACTCAATACAGTCCAGTAATGCTTTGACGCACCATGACGGGGTTGGATAAAAGTCACGCTCAATACGTTCTCTAGCCATGAGCCACCTCCCCACTAAATTCACAATTCGGGGATACCCAAAGGCACTCTTGTCGAATCCCAGTACCCTTACCTGCAGAAATACGCGCTGACTTTGTTTCTTTACGCCAACTGGACAAATAGTCGTTGTAAAGATCAGAGTCATACCCAGACAACACCACTTTTCCTTTCAAAGACATCAAACACTGAAGAAGAGACTCGTGATCAGCCTCGGTCATTTCGTGTTGATAAACACTTTTTGCAGAGTTTAATTTTCGTGTTTCCAACATATATGGCGGATCCACATAGAACAGAGTTTCTTCGCCGTCGTGATAGCGGATACAGTCATTGGCTGGTCTATTCTCGATGTTTACCCCTTGCAGACGTTCACAAACAAATTTCAGTACATCAGGGTAACTACTCCAAACATGAGCACTTGTTCTGTGTTGGCGCTTTGCTTCACATCGAAAACCCGTGGGGTGAAAAGTTGCAGCCCCAGAACCAAACCCCATAGCACTGCGAACAATAGTTCTTCGCGCTCTCTCTATTGGGTCATTTGACTTCTGGTAAGCCAATTTAAACTCATCACGACTGTATGGCGTTAAATGACAAAGTTCGATTAATCGATGTGCTTGTTTTTCGTTACGAAGGACATTGAAAAGATTGAAAATGTCACTATCGAGGTCGTTGTATACTTCACCATGTACACGTTCTTTTTGGAGTAACACGGACGCTGCTCCCGAGAATGGTTCAACGTAGCAACGATGAGAAGGGAAATGACTCATTATCCATTTTGCCAAGCGAAACTTCCCCCCGTGGTAGCGTAATACGGGTGTATATAGGCTTCCCATCAAACAGCCCTCCCCTCATACACAGCTGTCACGTATAAGCGCTTTGCCTCGAACAAATCCGCCAGCTCATCGTGCGTGATTTCTGTACGCATCCCCTTTTCCACCTTGAACAAACGCCATTGGTGGTTCTCTATACGGGCGCTTAGTGTTATTCTTCCCATCACTGCTTCTCCGAAGTGGTATGTGAAATTTCCTCGCAAGGTTTTTCACTCGGCTTTAAACCGTTGCCGCGGTTTAAAGCCAACTCATTCTCTTCATCTAAGACGCGCAAGTGTCGCTCACACTTCTCTTTCAGAAACTGAATCTGCTCCCGCTCAAATGTCTCTGTACTCTGACCTTGATGTGATGCAACTCGACAAGTGTTTAACGTCATCATCGACATCTGCTCTACCGTTTCCCAAAACGCTCTTGTCTTCATTTTTCCTCCGAATACAAACTGTCTAACTTGAGCATGAATGTTTCGAACATCGCCTGATACTCGTTCTTCAGTGCTTTTATCACTTTGCGTTCCCGGGCATCAAAAACACCATCGGCCTTTGCTTCATTGATCGTTTTGTCTAAAACACCTTTAACTGCATTCAGTTGAAGGTGGCAATCAAACATATCCACGTTATCCAGTTCAGCCGGAATTGGCTTCTCGATAACCATGTGCCCTACCCGCTCCGCGAAATACTCAGCTACATAGGTGGATTCCGTTAGGTCTGCCATCTCCACCAGCTCATCTACGCTGAAGAAACGAGAGCCCTTTTTCTCGTATAAGTGGTTGTTAAAACTGTCTACCGACATACCAAGAACAGCAGCAACTGCTTCTCGCCCTCCGGTTACGCCAGCGATGGTTTTGCTAACCATCTCTTTCTTATTCACCATTTACTCCTTTGATTGGTGGTTAAACATTTTCAAAAAGTCTGAAAGAATTAACTTATCGAGGTAATTTCAGTAGCTGGTCTTTCTTGTACTGACCGTTGGATAAGTCTTCTATTTGTTCTGCATAGTTTGTTTCACCGGTGTACTCCGTCCGTGGCAGAACTCCCCTCGCACTCCATTTGTAAACTGCACGGACACTGACCTGACATCGCTCAGCGATTTTTTGAGAACCAATTGAGCTAATCGCCTCTTTTAACATACCCTCACCCCAACAAATGAACATTTGGTACATATTATGACGGAACTGATAGTACATGCAAGAGATCTTATTATTGAACCTATGGTTCATAGTGAAAATGTGCGATCAGACTTCTCCCAAAGGCTCGCACAGGCCTGCAGTAAATCTGGGATTGAAGAACACGGACGCGGAGTCATTCTTGCAAAAAGGCTGGGAGTGACACCTAAAGCTGTAAGCAAGTGGCTAAACGCAGAGTCTATGCCACGTCAAAATAAGATGGCTGAACTAGCTGATTTTTTAGGCGTGAGCTTGTATTGGTTGCAATATGGCAAGGAAGAGCGAGCACATAAAGGAAATGCCGAGATCCTTGGCAATATGCAAGTTTGGGATAGCAGCACACCACTTGGCGATGATGAAGTTGCTATTCCATTTTTGTCGGATGTAAAGCTATCTGCTGGCAATGGATTCGTTACAGAAGCTGAGCACGATAAAGGCTATCGTCTTCGTTTCGCCAAGTCGACCTTACGGAGATATAACGTATCCCCAGAAAACGCTAAGTGTGTCGCCGTGCACGGCGATAGTATGGAGCCAGTTTTGCCCGATGGCTCTACTGTTGGTATTGACTGTGGAAACAAGAAACTTACAGATGGAAAGATCTTTGCAATCAACCACAACGGTGAACTGTTTATAAAAAAACTGTATAGCTTGCCCGGCGGAGGGTTAAGAATTTACAGTTTTAATGAGATGGAATACCCACCCAGAGAATATACAGAACAACAGATACAAGAGCAGAAGATTACTATTGTAGGCCGCGTGTTCTGGTACTCCGTTCTTCTATAACTGCTTATTGATGGATAAATAATGGAAAAATTTAAATGGTTTTTAGCATCATTGTTAATGGCTATATCTATTTCATTAGTTTCTCTCGTCATCGCCGTTGTTAATTTTTCTGCTGGCTTTGGTGTATTGATTTGGCTAATAGCCACAGTATTAGCAATTCTATTTTCCATAAAATTTTGGAAGAAAAAAGTTACAGCACAGCCAAAACTTAAGCCAGGCGAAAATCGTTGGCAAGGTTGGGAAAAGGTAGACTCTGTCACCATTTCTCCATATAGCGAAACTCATGACGATGAAGCCATTCGACTATTTAATACGAAGCCTTGGGACAAGCGAAATGACATACTGTGGCAAGGAAAACGTAAAGCTACCATTGTATATTCCGATCGAAATGGTGAAGTAACAGAACGAGATATTACCATCTACGGTATTATGCCAAACTATTATGGTGAACTGACTATCAGAGCTATGTGCCACATGAGAGATGATTGGCGTACGTTTTATACAGATAAAATAGTCCAAATAACAACTGCCAGACACAAAACATATTGTGACTTTTCAGAATACATGAGTACAGAACTCGGTATTTAAGCATCTAGTTACTCAACATTTAAGACCGCCTTTATGGCGGTTTTTTTATCCCTACAAGTTCACACATTCAAAAATGAACTTTTAGTACTTTACAACAATTGTACTTATGGTACATTTACTTCGTTCATTTAGTTCACGAACTAACAGCGAGGAAAACACATGTCAAAGCAAGAAGCAGGCAACCTCAGTCTTGAGGACCGCACCACCAACTTCCCGAAACTCATGCAACAGCTAGACGGAGGGGTGATTTCTAATGTCGTTGGTTTGGCGCTATCGAACGTCGCCCGTGCTGTCTCATACAGCGACAAGCAAGGGAATGTGAAGATGGATCTCAAGCTAAAACCGATGGGTACCAACAATGAAATGGTCGAAATCACCGTCAACATGTCGGTAAAAGAGCCCAAAACAGGCTTCGGTACCAAAAGCGAAGACTTCCAGTACACCTCAATCGCATACGTAGGGAAAGGCGGCAAACTGACCTACGACCGACCAAAAGAAGATATTCACGGCCAAGTCGTTATTGAAGATTCAATGCTTCGCGAAGTTCGTAACTGATAACCAAGAAACCAATAACCTGAAGAGAGTAACCCCATGACTATGGATAAATCTGCAATCCAGCAAATTCAAGAAACAGCCAACACTAAAGAGTTTTTGAAACAATTAAGCCAAGCAGGCTTTCCTATTGCGGCGCTGCCGTCATCATTTACCTTGCACGACTTAGAAGAATTCATGCCGAACCGAAACTACTTCCGTGGTGTTATGAACACAGCGAACATTGACGAATTCGTTCGGTACCATGAAGAGTACCAAACAGAAGGTAATCTTTGCTTTATTCGCACAGAGCAAATGTCAGCTCTTACTATCTTTGACTTGGGGACACACAACATACCTGGTCACTGCAAACACCAAGCCAAACTAACTCTCCGTAAAACAGCTGCTTATAGAGCCCTGCTCTCATTTAACGAAGAGCGTTTAAGTCAAAAGAAACTAGCTGAATTTATTGAGGACTACCGCGATTTCCTTCAGATATTTTCGACAGCAGGCGAGCTGATTGAAAACTCGGTGGCGTCAGCGGCTGTACGTAACATGAAATTCGAAGCAAAGGCTGGGCGTGAATCAAGTGTAGATGATTTCAGTCAGCATCAATCTGAATACGAGTCAGTAGCTGTTCGTACAAAAGAAGACTTCCCTATGCCTGCGGTATTCAAGTTCACGTGTGAACCTTACGTCGGGCTCGATACTCGTGCGTTTGAAATGCGTATGAGCACCATTGGCAATGAAACCCTTCTCTTACGGATCAAAAAACACGAGCAGCATGAAGAGGAAATGGGTGAAGAGTTCCAGGCGAAACTTCAAGAGCAATTCAGATCAGACAGTATCGAAATCAGTACCTTCATCGGGTCCTTCTCTCACTAATTGAACAATCACAGCGCCCTTCTGGCGGGGGCGCAACTTGCGAGGAAATATCCATGGCGGCAACCATTGATACCCAATACGGAAAAGTAACTACATCAGAACCCTACTTCAGTAGACAGCTCTTATGCCAGGTTAGAAACCTGACTCTGGTAAAGCCAGAAAACGAAAGTAACGGCTGGGGAATCAGCCGTGAGTGTCCAGCAGAGATAACCATCACTCCCGAGTTCCTGAACATGTTTGCTCGTGATGCAGCAGCGATTATGTGAGGAAGCAACATGATGGATCACGATGAAATCCAGAAGGCAGTGGAAGGAGTGATGGCTTTACGCCCAAAAAATAGCATTCACCCACAGCTTAAAAAACGAAGCCCTGACGTTGTTAGGCGGCTCAATGAGATCGAGCTTCAACAAGAAATGGCAGCTATTGCAGACGGAGAGCTAAACGGCTCATCGGCATACTTCTTTAGAAACCGACATGCACCGAAGAGCAGCAAGAAGAATCAGCACTTCAATCCCTACTCTGGATTAACAAAGAAATGAATCGGTCAACCACCATACCTTTATGTGTTGGTGGTTGACCATACGATTGTTTGTTCTGTAAATACACACTGCGAGGTGATTAATGAGAATCATCAAACCTAAACAATATCTAGAAGAGTTCTGGCCGGGTTCAGATATCACAAAAGCCACCGTGGTTAACTGGATAAAAACCGGAAAGATACCAGGTACTACCACACCAACGGGCACCTACATGGTAATTGTTAAAGACGATACCAGCCCAGCAGATAAAACCAACGAATTACTAAGCTTTTTGGAGTCTTGATCAGTGGCGGCGCGTCGTAGAAGCAAAGGTACCTCTCATTACCCAGAGTTCCTTTTAAAAGTACAACACAAAGGGAAAACTCGTTTCCGCTTTAAAACGATAGATGGTGCGATGAAGTTGTTTCCTGTAGGAACGACAGAATACCAGGCAATTCAAGCCGCCATGGCGTACAACACAAAGCATCGCTCCTACGATTCCGTATTTAGTTTAGAGTCAACGTCAAAATATAGCTCAGCAACTCAAAGACGCGATCGCTTTGATAAACCTCTAAAAGAGTGGCTGCCAATCGTAATTAATAGAGTAAAATCGGAAGAAGACTTGTCTGCAGGAGTACTGAGCAAGTTCATCAACGAGTGCGCAAAACTGGAAGAAGCTCTGGGCGAAGTGAATACTAAAACACTAACGTTGGCGCACCTAAATCAATTCCTTAGCGATGAGTATGGCGATTCGGCCAAGCGGACATTCAACGGCAAAGTTTCAAACCTAAAAAAGGTTTTCTCTTACTTGGCCGATGAAAGCGCTGTGGACTTCAACTTCATGCTTCAGAAGAAAATGAAGAAGGTTACCAAAGAAGACTTTAAGAAGAAGCGTCGTGATTTAACGGTTTCTGACTATGAGCAGATATACGCTGCTGCCCCTTTGTTCCTGAAGGTCGCAATGTCACTATCACTCCAAACGACTCATGCTGTTAGAGAAGTTTATCGGATTAAGTACAAGATCAGCGAACCAAAGGAAGGCGTTTGTGGCATTGTTTGGTATGACACCACCAAAGAAGTAGACGGTTGCCCGATCTACGGCACCCTCTATATCCATCGCGAAAAAGTGAAGAAGTCAGACTCTTCATTTGTAGCAATACCAGTGACTGAAGCAATAAAAGAGATCGTAGATCTTTCGAAAACCGATCGCCTACTTTGCCCCTACATAGTTCACAAAAAGCCGCCTCCGTCTCAACGTGGGATCGCAAAAGAGTGCACGCACCCTTATCAAGTGCATCACCACAACATCAGCAGAGAGTTCAGCAAAGTGCGAGACAAGATTGGACTTTTTTCTGAGTTAGATAAATCTGAGCGCCCTACTTATCATGAAATTCGTAGGCTAT
This sequence comes from Vibrio sp. V39_P1S14PM300, assembly GCF_009904765.1. Lineage (NCBI taxonomy): Bacteria > Pseudomonadati > Pseudomonadota > Gammaproteobacteria > Vibrionales > Vibrionaceae > Vibrio > Vibrio sp. V39_P1S14PM300. Next base: position 372 of record NZ_WXWP01000289.1, on the reverse strand, counting down.
CAGCCAACCTCATTGAGGCTTTGGGTGAAAGCGCCACAATCCGAATGGCTCATGCAAACGAAAAGACCACCAAGATCTATACTGGAAAGAGAGACATTGTTTGGAATGAGGCCACACCAATTACTGTTAAGTTTTGATCCAGTAGAAAATATACAACGAACAGCCTATTAATTCATTTCCCTCCCCTCCGGCACTTTTGCCTATGCATTCTAAATGTGACCAAAGGCAAAATTAGCAGATTACAATCTGTATAATTTTTTGATCGATATCGTAGTTCATTGATTTGATGGAAGTGTTGGTTGTCGCTACAGATAAAAGGTGGCAATCTAGTTGCATATTAAATGGCGTTTGGCTGTCTAAATAGCGTTATGT
>NZ_WXWP01000103.1:0-27010 GCF_009904765.1 Vibrio sp. V39_P1S14PM300 | reverse complement strand
CGCTACAGCATCGACAGACTCGGCGATGCAGCTTCTTTCTATTATGCAGCAGGAAGCCCGTTTAATTGATTTCTTAAAAGAAGACCTGACTTCGTTCTCCGATGAAGAAGTGGGGGCTGCAGCGCGCGTGATTCACTCTGGTGGACAGAAAGTTCTGGCCGAATATGTGTCGCTGGAGAATATCCGCAACGAAGATGAAGAAACTCGCATTACCGTTGAAGAAGGTTTCAACCCTCAGGAAGTGCGCCTGACGGGCAACGTTACTGGCAGCGCTCCGTTCCACGGTACGCTGGTTCACAAAGGTTGGAAAGCGACAGCAATGACCCTGCCTAAGCTGGCCGAAAATTACGATGCCTCTGTGATTGCCCCTGCCGAGGTAGAGCTGTAATGGAACAAACGCACCAAAATACGCAACCTATGTTCAGTGTCGGTATTGACCTTGGCACCACGCACTGCGTGCTGTCCTACATGGATACCAGCCGTGAGGATGCGCATGTCGAAGTGATGGCAATTCCTCAGTTGACTTCTCCTGGTACAGTGGAAAGCCGCGCTCAGTTGGGTTCATTCCTGTATCAGCCGCACGAACACGAGATGAATCCGTCTTCACGCGTGCTTCCCTGGTCTTCCGAACCCAAAGCGCTGGTGGGAGCGATTGCACGCAATCTGGGTGCCAAAACACCGATTCGCTTGATTGCCAGTGCCAAGTCCTGGTTGTGTCACGGCGGGGTGAATCGTCGTGACGCGTTTCTACCGGCGGGTAGCCCGGAAGAGGTTGAAAAAGTGTCGCCTTTGCGCGCGACCGAGTTGTATCTTGAGCACCTGAAAGAGGCCTGGGATCACGCGAACCCAAATCACCCACTGGCAGAACAAGACGTCACGATTACCGTGCCGGCATCATTCGATCCAGCTGCGCGTGACCTGACGGCTGAAGCCGCACGTAATGTCGGTTTCAGCCACCTGACGTTGTTAGAAGAACCTCAGGCCGCGCTGTACAACTGGATTGACAACAGCAACGATAGCTGGCGCGACGAAGTCAGCGTTGGTGACATTGTGCTGGTTGTCGATATCGGTGGTGGTACCACCGACTTGTCATTGGTTGAAGTGACTGAAGATCAGGGTAACCTGACACTGAATCGTATTGCTGTCGGCGAACACATTCTGCTTGGCGGTGACAACATGGACCTGGCACTGGCCTACCGATTGAAAATGAAGCTGGCTCAGGAAGGCAAAGATCTGCAACCTTGGCAGGTGCAGGCCATGACCCATGCCTGCCGCGATGCCAAAGAAGCCTTGCTCAACGACAGCGAGCTGCAATCTGTGCCGATCGTAGTGCCGAGCCGCGGCTCTAAACTGCTTGGCGCGACCCTCAAAACAGAGCTGACACAGCAAGAGGTTCAACAGACTTTAGTCGATGGCTTCTTTCCACAAGTGACGATCGCAGAACATCCGGTACAAAAATCGCGTGGCGCCCTGACTCAAATGGGCTTGCCTTACGCTCAGGATGCCGGCATTACCCGTCATATCGCCGCTTTCCTGTCTAAACAGGCTCACGCTCAGAGCGGGTCAGAGCCCGCGGCTCAAGATTTCAATCCGTTCGCAAATATGCCGGGCATGCCTGGCGGTGAATCTCAAACCAACGTTGAGTTCATTAAACCGACAGCAATCCTGTTTAATGGCGGGGTATTAAAATCTTCGCTGCTGGCAGAGCGTTTGGAAGAAACCATTAACGAATGGCTGATTGAAGCTGACGCGGAATACGCAAAACGCCTGACGGGTGTTGATCTGGATCTAGCTGTCGCCAGCGGTGCTGCCTACTACGGCTCAGTCCGTCGTGGACAAGGCGTACGTATCCGCGGTGGCATTGCCTCGGCTTACTATGTTGGTATCGAAAGCGCGATGCCTGCAATTCCTGGCATGGCACCTCCAATGGAAGCCCTTTGTGTGGCACCATTTGGTATGGAAGAAGGGTCAAGCGCAACCGTACCAAGCCAAGAGTTCGGCCTGGTAATTGGCGAACCGGTTCACTTTCAGTTTTTCGGCTCCACAGTACGTCGCGACGACCCTGCGGGTACACACCTTGATCACTGGGCACCAGAAGAATTGGAAGAATTACCAGAAATTCAGGTGACATTGCCCGTCTCCGAAGGCCGTAAACAAGGCGAAGTTGTCCCTGTAACTCTGGCTTCACGGGTAACCGAGCTGGGCACATTGCAACTGGAAGCCATCGCCGCAGACAATGGCCAGAAATGGCACGTTGAATTTGACGTTCGCGAAGACGCCAAAGGCAGCGAACACGCATAATGAATGACAAACGGCATCCCCACGGATGCCGTTTTCAGATTAACGAAAGGTTTTGTTATATGGCATCGCCTCGTTTTCTTGTCGGAATCGACTTGGGTACGACCAACACTGTGGTCGCCTTTTGTGAAATCACCGACAACTTGGAACAATCCGCCGTCTCATTGTTCGATATCGACCAACTGATCGGTCCCGGAGAGGTGGTTCGTAAACCCCTGCTCCCCTCTTTCCGCTACCATCCGGCCAGTGAACAAATCGCGCCCTCTGATCTGACGCTCCCATGGAATCACCAACCGGTTAAAGGGGACATCCAACATGTTATCGTTGGAGAGTGGGCGCGTGAGCTGGGCGCAAAAGTAGAAGGCAGACAGGTCTCCAGCGCAAAAAGCTGGCTTTCGCATCAGGCGGTCGACCGCACATCCGAGATTCTGCCCTGGGCAGGTGCAGCGGACGTAGACAAAGTCTCCCCTGTCATCGCCAGTGCCAGCTATCTGAATCATATCCGTCAGTCTTGGAACTACCGCCATCCGGGAAATCCTCTGGAAGATCAGGAGGTGGTAGTCACCGTTCCAGCCTCATTCGATGAAACGGCGCGCAAACTGACATTACAGGCCGCCGAGCTGGCCGGGCTGACCAACATCGTACTGCTGGAAGAACCGCAGGCTGTTTGTTACGACTGGCATACCCGCCACAGAGACACCGCAGCAGAAGAACTTCAGCAACTGCCACTGATTCTGGTATGCGATGTCGGTGGGGGTACGACTGATCTTAGTCTGATTGAAGCCAAATTCCATCAAGGAGAACTGGCGCTGGATCGTATTGGTGTGGGCGAACATCTGATGCTCGGTGGTGACAACCTCGACCTTGCACTGGCACATCTGGCAGAACAACGCTTCAACCAAAGCAAAAAACTGAATGCAGCCAGCCTGACCAAACTGATTCAGCAAACCCGCAAAGCCAAAGAGAATCTGCTGTCGGCAAACGCCCCTGACGATGTACGCATCACCATGCTGGGCAGTGGTTCAAAATTGCTGGGCGGAACCAAAAGTGTCAGCTTATCTAAACAAGAAGTGCACCAGATCGCATTGGACGGCTTTTTCCCACTGTCTGAGTTTAACGAGACACCAGACAAGCGACGCAGCGCGGTAGTCGAGTTCGGTCTGCCGTATGTGGCCGACCCGGCAGTCAGCAAACACGTTGCAGAGTTCTTAACCCAGCACCAGCAAGTCTCGCACGCTGCGTTGCAAAGTCTGAACGACTATGATCCCCAGCAGCCAGCCGTCCCGGTCGGTATACTATTAAACGGTGGGGTATTTAACAGTGACCTGGTCACCCAGCGTATTACTCAGTTGCTCAGTCACTGGCGTGGGGCTGAGGTTACCGTCCTCAATAACCCGCATCCTGACTGGTCTGTGGCGCTTGGGGCGGTTGCATTTGGCAAAGCGCGTCGTGGTGCACAGCTAAAAATCGGTGGCGGCGCCGCTCGTTCTTATTTCCTGCACTTACAGGAAAAAAATAAGATGGGTAAAGCCTTATGTCTGCTGGCCAAAGGCACCGACGAAGGTCATGAAATCCGTCTGAGCGGCCGCCGTTTCTCATTGACACTGGGAGAGCCGGTTCGCTTTAACTTACTGACCTCAACACACGATACACTGACTCACAACACAGCGATTCAAAACGGTGTGATGGTGGACGTTGACCCGGATTTATTTGCTCCTCTTCCCCCCTACATTGCGACGCTGGAAAGCGACGGTGCAGAGCTGAAAGCCAACCAGAAAGAGCGTGTCGAAGTGCAACTGGCCTGTCAGTTGACGGAGGTTGGTACGCTGAAAATGGAATGCGTCAGCACCGACGATGACACCAAGCGCTGGGCGCTGGAATTTGAAGTTCGCAACCAGAAGGCAGAAGAAGCAGAAAGTTCGCAACGCCACCCGCGTCTTGAGGAATGCCTTGCGCTCATCAATCGCATATACAGTGGCAATAAAAAGAGCGCGGACGCAAAAGAAATTAAGACCCTGACCAAGGATCTGGAAAAGCGTCTCGGCAAACGGGATGAGTGGGATTTCATTACACTTCGCCAGCTATTTGATGCATTCAGCCTGGGCAGAAAGCGCCGCCGACGTTCGGAGCCACACGAAAAAAACTGGTTGCGTCTGGCGGGCTTTGCACTTCGTCCCGGTTTTGGCGACCCGACCGACTCCTGGCGAGTGGAACAGGCTTGGAGCCTGTACCCACAAGGCATTCAGTTCAAAAACCATCAAGGTTGGACAGATTGGTGGGTATTCTGGCGACGCATCGCTGGTGGCCTGAGCCAAGAGCAGCAGGAAACCATTCTGGCTGATATTGCCAAGTATCTGCACCCTGGCGCGATGAAAAATCCTCAGTCAGCTAAAGCTGCCCAGGACATGGGGTATGAAGCGATGGTTCGTCTCGCCGCCTCTCTTGAGCACCTTGACGTCGAAGATAAAGTGCTCCTGTCCAGTTGGTTCCTGAGTAAAGCGATGAACCATACCCAGTTCGAGCAGGCGCATTGGTGGGCCTTAGGTCGTCTGGCCTCACGAACACCGCTGTATGGCAGCCAACATAGTGTGATTCCTCGAGAGCAGGCAGAGCAATGGCTGCCGAAAATGCTCGAGAAAAATTGGCAGACAGAGCCAATGATCGGATTCGCCGCGGTGATGATTTGTCGCAAGACCGGCGACCGCCTGTTTGATATTTCAGACGATTTCCGAACTCAGGTTCTGACTAAGCTGAAGCAGAGTAAAGTCCCCGAGTCTTGGGTGGCGCTGGTCGAAGAGGTCAAAGAATTGTCAGAAAGTGAATCCAAGCGGGTGTTTGGTGATGCTCTGCCAAGTGGCCTGACGCTGGTTCATCAATAACAACTCGCCGTCAGGCGGGCATATCCCCGCATATCCGCTACCGGATATGCGGATGATGCATTAATCGGTGGCAAATAACTGATTGATGTCCTTAAACGCTTTAAACTCCAGAGCGTTACCACATGGGTCAAGCAAAAACATGGTCGCCTACTCACCAACCTGCCCTTCAAAGCGGATATACGGTTCAATCACAAATGCTGTCTTGAATGTGCGCAGTCGCTCTGCCAAGTCGTGCCATTGTTGCCACGCCAGCACCACACCGAAATGCGGCACCGGTACGGCATGACCATCAACTGGGTTGGTGTGTGCCTGCTCCTGACTGTGCGTTTTCGGATGTTGATGGATAACCAACTGGTGGCCGAAAAAATCAAAATCAACCCACTGTTGACTTGACCTGCCCTCGACTAAACCAAATACGTTTCGATAAAATTCTCGAGCCATCAGCAAGTCATAAACCGGAATCGCCAGATGAAACGGTTGTACTGCCATTCACTCCTCCTCGTATGGTAATTCGCCTACCTGAACGAACGCATGCATCGACACAGCTTTCAACACAAGTAGGGTTTGTGGTCACAACAAATCGTTGCTGCGTGATGCTTCTTTTGAGTTAAGTATTTTCACTTCCCGCTGCGGGAACGGAATTTCGATATTATTCTGCTGCAGTGTCTCCAGAATAATTAACATCAGATCGCCTCCGACCCGGTTGCGTCCATCGTCAATCCCTTCAATCCAGAACTCAACAAACATGTTGATCCCGGAGTCACCGAAACTGTCAATTTCGCAATCGGGGAGCTCCTCTAATGGCACATCGGGACCAGCCAATACTTTAGGATGCTGCGCTACAGCTTCTTTCACCAACGTCACCATATTGCGCACGTCCGTCTTGTACGCCACCGAAAAATCGACCCGGTACCGTTGTTTGATGTTTTTATGCGTCCAGTTCACAAACGAACTGTTAATAAACTTCTCATTGGGTACGACGATGTCTTTGCCATCGTAGGTTTCGAGCGTTGTTGAGCGCATATTCAGTTCGGTGACCGTACCGGTGCGTCCGTCTTCCATTTCAATGTAGTCGCCCACTGAAATCGAACGGTCAAATATAATGATCACCCCAGAGATGAAGTTCGATGCCACGGCCTGAAGCCCAAAACCCAACCCGACCCCCAAGGCGCCACCAAATACCGCCAGCGTCGTTAAGTTGATGCCCATCAATTGCAGAATCAACATCACAACGACAAAAAACAGCATAATTTCAAACAGTTTTGCAACGATCTCCCGTGTTCTGAAATCCAGTGACTTCTGTTTACGAATGATGGTTTGTCCGGTTGAATTGGAAACCCGGCCAAGCCAGAACAGTAAAGAACCAAAAATCAACGTTCGCACTAAACCGTACGCCGACAACCGTATGTTACCCAGCTCAATCGACATCGATTCAAGAACACGCACAATGTCATCCAGAACTCCGGTGACATAAAACAGAATGATAGGCATCCCTATCCAGCGAAACACTTTCGCCACCAGCGCGTTGGTGATCAACAAATGAACAGAGGAGTGGTAAAGCAGTAACAACGCCAAAGCGAACGCGACTTGCATAACCCAACTGTCTGCCATCAACACTGAACTGAACTCAATCGACATCCTGAGCAACAACAGCGCCAGTATCGGGAAAATCAGTTTGCCGCACCGGTGCGCAATCGAGCGTATCGGGAAGTTTGCATCGGTGGTCACCGCTTCGCGCAAAATAGGGACATATTTATGAATGCGGGAAGAAAGAAAGTACGCCAGCAGATAGACGGCCAGAATCACGCCTATCTGGTTGTAGGTATCGACACTGCTGACGGCGTTAGTCACGTGCCGGGAAACATGCGAGATGTATTCTTCCATCTATCCACTCCGAAAATGACCATAAGATCGCGATTGAACCCTGCTCAGCAGTTGCCTTTTTTCGCTTGCCCCGGTGGACAGAATTTTCCATGAGAATCTTTTGAATCCTTGGAGTTGACCTCTATCTCCATATCTTTGTATTCACCCTCCACACGGGTGAGTTGACAGGCAGACAGCACAAACATGCCCAACAATACGACTATCAGTGATTTCATCAGCTTACCTTCAGTAGATGGGTTTCTATTTAGTGTAGCTAAGATCCTGAAAGTGGGAGATTAAATTACGTTACTTACCAATAGCAAAAAGGCCGGAGCATTTGCACCGGCCTTTTCTTATCTCTAAACTTGCGTTGTTAGCAGTTGCCTTTTTTGGCTTGCCCTGGTGGGCAGAAGCTGCCTTTAGAACTGCCTGAGCCTTTTGAACTCATTTCAACTTCAACATCTTTAAACTCACCTTCCACGCGAGTCAACTGACAGCCAGAAAGCAATACCACGCTGGTTAACATGATGATCAACGATTTCATCGTTCCACCTTAATGTATTTATTATGTAATTGGATACCATGGTAATTCATCAACCCAATGAAACATGTCAGAAAACGGTCAGTGAAGGTCTGACTAAGGTAAAACCTCGTTCAACCTGTCGAATTTTTCAGCAAACAGCCAAAAATAGGGTCAATTTCATACCACTGACGAAAATATTCGGTATGATGAAAGCCTGTTTTGAACCTCGTTATTGCCATGCTGCCCATCGCACGTACTACTTGGACATTTTTGCTGGTTGCCTGCGCGCTGCTGTTTTCGGGCGTGATCATCAACGAGCATATCCAGTCCGGCACTTTTGCCGAAGACGAGCGTATTTGTCTGACGGATATTCACCAGTTACTAGAAACGACCGATTATGGGATTAAACTCTCAGCGTCAGACATCAGTGCTTCTTCACATCACTGCTGTGGTTCAAGCCTGAGTAAATTACCCAATCACATCTCAACGCTGCAGGTCACCTTTCCAAATTATTCTCTGGCTTTAATCCCCCGTGACCAGAACGTTAAAGCCATTGTGCGTGCCCAGACATTGTTCCGACCTCCCATCGTATAAATCCAAGTTATGACCAGAGATCGCATACGATGCGATGACAAACTCATATTTAAACAACTTCTAGGATTTACGATGAAAAAACTGATCACACTCTTTTCTGCGCTGCTACTCAGCGTATCCACTTTTGCCGCACAATATGAAGAAGGCAAAAACTACACGGTGCTGAATACCGAGAAATCGGCCACACCAACCGTCACTGAGTATTTTTCGTTTTACTGCCCACACTGCTACCAATTCGAAAATATCGTCAAAAACTTAAAACCGGCGCTGCCAGATGATGTCAGCTTTAAAAAGGTGCATGTGTCGTTTATGGGCGGGGACATGGCGATTCCAATGGCAAAATCTTACGCCACCATGGTGTCACTAGGGGTTGAAGATCAGATGATTCCAATGATGTTCCGCCAGATCCATGATCTACGCCAACCACCACGTGATGAAGCGCAGCTGCGCCAGTTGTTTACCGACAATGGTGTTGACGGTAAGAAGTTCGATGCCGCTTACAACGGCTTTGCCGTCGACTCAATGCAAAAACGCTTTGATAAGCAGTTCCAGAGTACCGCGCTAACGGGTGTTCCGGGTGTTGTGGTTAACAACAAGTACGTGGTAAAGACCGAAGGCATTCGTAGCTTCGAAGATTACAATAAACTGGTGAACTACCTACTCACCCTATAAAGCAAAAAAGGGCCCTGCATAGTCAGGGCCCTTTTTTCTGATGTCATTGGGGACGACCGTAAGTTTGTCGGAGGTACTGGATGATGTCCTCTGATTCATACATCCAAACGGTGCCATGTTCTTCATCAATTCGTAAGCAAGGCACCATCGCCTGCCCACCTTCCAGCTTGAGACGCTCCCATTCGACCGGTTGTTCTTCCATTTCAACCAAACGGATATCCAGCCCTAATGCATCAATCACTTCACGTACTTTTCGACAGTACGGACAGTGATTCCTGTGATACAGGCGTAAGTGATGGGTTGAAGTCATAGGTTGTGCTCCGAAAGCCGCGCCATAACGGCTCTGATCAATCACAGAGACTGTCTGCTCCACTCTCCAGCATATAAGATTATCTGTGCTTGCGCCGCTATTTCCCCAGAAAAATCTTGCTCAAGCGCGCCTCCTCCAGAGCTGCATCAGGCGTGAAACTCAAGCATCCCTTCGGTAAGAATAAAGTCGATGATGGTATCGAGCCCCTTACCGGCTTTCAGGTTAGTGAAAACAAACGGCTTATTTGGACGCATACGCAGCGTATCCTGTTCCATCACCTCAAGGGATGCGCCCACGTACGGCGCCAAATCGATCTTGTTGATGACCAGCAGATCCGAACGGGTAATACCTGGTCCGCCTTTGCGCGGTATTTTCTCCCCTTCCGCAACATCAATCACGTAGATGGTCAGGTCCGCTAGCTCCGGGCTGAACGTTGCACTAAGGTTATCACCTCCACTCTCAACAAACACCACATCCAGATCTCGGTGACGCTTGGCCAATTCCTCGACGGCTGCCAGATTCATCGATGCGTCTTCCCGAATCGCGGTATGCGGACACCCTCCGGTTTCAACACCTATAATGCGATCCGGCTCCAGCGCCTCTGCTCGCGTCAGTATTTTAGCGTCTTCCTGAGTGTAAATGTCGTTTGTCACCACCGCGATATGCAGCCTGTCACGAATCGCTTTACACAACACTTCCAGCAATGCGGTTTTCCCAGAGCCAACCGGCCCACCAATACCAATACGGAGTGGCTGTTTATAGCTTTCCATTGTTCTCTTCCTTGTGATCTTGTGGCTTATGAGCGAAATAAGCGCGTATATTGTGTTTCGTGCAAACTACTGGCAATCGACACCGAAGGGGTAAAACTGCCGATCATCCAGTCTTCTGTGGCTGCCGCCTGCTCCAATGCCGATGTAAATAAATCACTTAAATGCATCAGCGTTTTCTGTCCATCGGTCTGCCCCAGTGGCACTAACTTAACGCCCGCCATGACCAGATTCTCTGCCCAGCTCCACAGATAGCCCTGTTTCAATGCCGACGCCGGAATTCCCCATTCGATACCAGAGACACACAATCCGAGTAATTGATTGCTCTCCATCGCCCGCTTTGAGTAGCGCTCAACTCCAATGCCTAACTGTCTGAGTAGGGTGATTAACGCGTGCCCTCGCTGCCGCTCTTCCGCCCGAAGCTCTTTGGTTTCCCGGCTGCTGTAGATCAGCGCGCTATAATATTCGAGGCTCGCTTCATCCTGCGCTTGAATCGCGGCGTAAAAACGATCAATTAAAGGCAACTCAAGTGTGGCAACACTGTTAAACAACTGGTTCGCCAGCCAATCCTGCATTGAGACTCTGTCACTAACCCAGCCCGCTTCAACCGCCCATTCCAAACCTTGTGAGTAGGTAAAACCACCAATCGGCAACGAAGGGCTGATCAGTTGAAACAAGCGGTAGACGGCGACAGGGTTGTGCGTCTCATCGAGATACATCAGTGGTTACACCACGACCAGCGCACTGACTGAAACAACACCCAGAGACAACCATGGGCTGCGAAAGGCTCGACCAAACTGAATACCAAGTACCATCAGAGCGCACGCGCTGAGCAGCATTCCCAGCCCAAAGTGACTAACCGCTCCTTGCGCTTCCACACCGTGCGCATAACCGTGGAAAAAGATCAGTCCGACACACAAACTGACCGCAAGACGTAAGGTGTTTTGCGATGCTGAAAACGCTTGCCAGATAGCACCACTGACCACAAACAGGGATGCCGCGATGGCAAGTTCAACGCCAGAGATAAAACCAAACCATTTGCCTGCCAACAAACCCGAGGCCATTGACAATAACGCTGCACCGATGAGCAATACTTGACGTTTGACGCTCACATTCAGACACGCCACCAAAATGCCGAACGCAATCAACATGATCAAATGGTCAAAGCCGGTCACCGGGTGAGTGAGCCCACTGGAAAATGAGGCCGTTTCATGCCCAGGATGCGCCCATGCGGGGGTTGTGGACAGTAACAAAGTGCCGAGAGCCAAGCTGAATTTTTTCATACGAATATCCTTTTCCGTTTCGTGTAATTATTGAGGGAAGTACCATCAGTGATGGTGATGCCCGCCTGAGCGACCACCGTACGCGCCATTTTCCGGCTCAAACGGGGCCATTTCTGTGGTGACTTTCGCGCCCAGCCCCGTGACCATATCGTCCAACACATGGTCATGCTGATAGCGCACCCAACCAAACTCGATCTGCAAAGGCACATGGCGGTTCCCCAGGTGGTAAGCAACCCGCGTCAGCAGATGCAAGTCATTGCAGTACACCGTCGAGACCTGCTCGGGTGCAGCCTTGATTTCCACCACGACCCCACAAGGGCTTTTTAACTGTTGCCCGCCGCGCAGTATGTGCCCCCGGGGGAGAAACAGCCCGGCATCACGGCCATCATCCAGGACTACTTTCAGACGGCTTTTGATCCTGCCGTCGATAGGCAGGCTGAGAAAAGTGTGTGGCTTTAACGTAATGTCCATGCTGATTTCATTGAGTTCTATCATGATTGTTCCTTGCTCCGACGCTGACAGAGCATCGCCACCGACACAGATGGCGAGCGTGTTCACGTTGTTTTGATGAGGGTTAGAATAAAAAGTAACGTTGGGCCATCGGCAGAACATCGGCTGGCTCACAAATCAGCAGCTCACCATCGGCTCTAACCTGATACGTCTGTGAGTCCACCTCTATGTTCGGTTGCCAGTCATTGAGTTTCATGTCGGCCTTGCTGATATCACGGCAATGACGAACTACGCCAATCTGGCTGTTCAGTTCGAGCTGCTGTGCTATCCCCGCTTGCTGAGCGGCCTGAGAGACAAATAGCATTGAAGTGTTACACGCAGCCTTACCATAGCTACCGAACATCGAACGATAGTGCACTGGCTGAGGCGTCGGGATCGAAGCATTCGGGTCTCCCATTGGTGCCATCGCTATCATGCCTCCTTTGAGGATCACACTTGGCTTCACACCAAAGAAGGCCGGTTTCCAAAGCACCAGATCCGCCAGTTTTCCGACTTCCACCGACCCGATTTCATGGGCCATGCCGTGAGTGATCGCAGGATTAATGGTGTATTTGGCAACGTAACGTTTCAGGCGAAAGTTATCACTGTAGCTGGAGTCTTCTTTAAGGCTGCCACGTTGTACTTTCATCTTGTGCGCGGTTTGCCAGGTGCGGGTGATCACTTCTCCGACGCGTCCCATGGCCTGAGAATCCGAGGCAATCATCGAGAACGCGCCGAGATCATGCAAAATATCCTCCGCAGCGATGGTTTCCCGGCGAATGCGTGACTCGGCAAAAGCCACATCTTCCGCAATCGATGGCGAAAGGTGATGACACACCATCAACATGTCCAGATGTTCGTCCACGGTATTGATAGTGTAAGGCCGGGTCGGATTGGTGGAAGACGGCAAAACATTAGCGACACCCGCGGCTTTGATGATGTCCGGTGCGTGTCCTCCACCGGCGCCTTCCGTGTGATAGGTATGGATCACCCGGTCACCAATGGCGCCAAGGGTTGATTCCACAAACCCTGATTCATTGAGCGTATCGGTGTGAATTGCGACCTGGACGTCCATCTCATCGGCCACCGTTAAACAAGTATCAATCGAAGCGGGTGTGGTTCCCCAGTCTTCGTGAAGCTTGAGGCCGACTGCACCTGCGGCGACTTGCTCACGCAGTGCCTCGGGCCGACTGGCGTTCCCTTTGCCAAGCAGACCAAAATTCATCGGGAAACCGTCCAGCGCTTCCAACATACGGTGCATATTCCAAGGCCCTGGTGTACAAGTGGTGGCGTTCGTTCCCGTATTGGGCCCGGTACCGCCGCCAATCATGGTCGTTACACCTGACGCCAGTGCTTCTTCAATTTGCTGAGGACAAATGAAATGGATATGTGAATCAATACCACCAGCTGTCAGTATCGCGCCTTCCCCCGCCAAGATCTCTGTTCCGGGACCTATAACAATGGTCACGCCCGGTTGAATATCCGGATTGCCAGCCTTACCTATCGCCTGAATTCGACCCTGCTTGATCGCCACATCCGCTTTCACGATTCCCCAATAGTCGAGGATCACAGCGTTAGTGATCACCAGATCCGGCGTGTCTGCGCTCGTGCGCTGGCTCTGTCCCATGCCATCGCGAATGACCTTACCACCACCAAATTTGACTTCATCGCCATACACAGTGAAGTCCCTCTCTACTTCCAGCCATAACTCCGTATCCGCGAGTCGCAAACGGTCTCCCACGGTCGGACCGAACATTTCGGCGTATGCCTGTCTGGAAATCCTAGCCATTTTCTGTCCTTGTTATTATTTGGTCGGGCTAACTCAATGGCCCCATGACTTTGCCCTGAAAACCGAAGACCTGCCTGTCTCCGGCATAGGTGACTAATTCCACGGTTCGAGACTGTCCGGGCTCAAAGCGGGTTGCTGTCCCAGCCGGGATATTCAGCCTGAAGCCTAGTGTTTTCTGACGATCAAACATCAGTGCATCGTTGACCTCATAAAAGTGGTAGTGGGAGCCGATCTGCACCGGGCGATCGCCCGTGTTTTCTACTTTAATGCGTAATGTCTCGCGTCCGGCGTTCAATTCAATATCGCCCGCCGCACTGTCTAATTGCCCGGGAATAAGCCCGACTTGTTTTGTGTTCGATCCCGCCATCTTGGCTCCTATACAATCGGCTCGTGCACCGTAACCAGCTTCGTTCCATCCGGAAACGTGGCTTCAACCTGTACATCCGGAATCATAGAGGCCACCCCATCCATGACATCCTCAACCGTCAATAGCGTGCGACCATAATCCATGAGCTCGGCCACACTGCGGCCTTCTCGCGCACCTTCCAAAATAGCGCTACTGATGTAGGCCACCGATTCGGGGTAGTTGAGTCTGAGCCCTTTTTGTTTGCGTTGCTGTGCCAGCAAACCGGCACAAAAAATCAGTAACTTGTCTTTTTCTCTTGGCGACAATTCCATGTTGCGTTTTCCATTTGTTGTCAGGTAGCCCAGATTCTCGGTGCGTCCGGACACTCCCCTGTCCAGTGCGTTCTCACCAACTGCCACACCCGTTGAAAACTGTTTAGGACCACTTCACTCCATTGCGCTAATGCGCGAACGACAATTAAGTTTTCAATCTGAGTCGCAGCAATCACGATCTGCTTTGTGCCGAATTCGTTCTGTATGTTAGAGAGCAAGCTCTGTACCAACTGAGCCAACTTTTCATCATCGGTACTGATATACAGGGTCGCAGCCATAGAAAACCCTAAAAGGCCTTTATTTATCATTAGGTTATCACCACCCCTCACATTTAACCCTTCGGTCAGCAGACGGCGACCGTCCAGGTAAACCTCTGTTTTCCCGACTAAATGCCCGCTCAGAAATCCCTCATTTAGTGCGGGGCGACCAAAACAGTGCATCTCCCAGCCCAAAAATTGTGCATTTTCTTCGAGGTGGATCTGGGTATCTAAACGGACGTGCGCATCCGGGAAAAAAATGTTCTCTTGTGGCAACCATTCCAGCCGTGCGCCGGCGGCAACACGCAACACTTGCTGCTGACGTGCAAAGCGCTGCTGAGAGCGATAAAACTTGGTGGCGCCGGGCGTGGTGACCAGAACCTTGGCCCCGGTTCCAACATCCGCAGTAATGTGCAATCCATCCCCACCCACGACGCCTCCGGGCGGGTGCAACAGATAGGTATGACATACGTTTCCTTCAGGATAGAGCGGTCGTTGAATGGCTAACGGACCTTGTTGCGCTCGCTCGCGAATCACGGTTTTGTCACCGCGATCCTGAAAACGGAGTGACAGCTTAGCCTGCCACCCTTGATCAGCATGCGCTTCAATCTGTTGTTGCAATGGGGTGTTCGACTGTTCAAACCCAAACGCTACGGCAGGATCACACATCATACGGTCAGATACTCCTCAATCAGTTGCTCGCTGAGTTTGTCCATGTCGCCCTGCGCAACCTGTCGTCCGCGGTCCAAAATACAAAATCGATCGCCCACTTTTCGTGCAAACGGCAGCTTTTGTTCAACCAACAATACGGTTAATCCCATTTTTTGGTTGAGCATTCGAATGATGTCGCCAATCTCCTGCACAATATTGGGCTGGATGCCCTCCGTGGGTTCATCAAGGATCAATAGCGACGGATTAACCACCAACGCCCGGCCGATCGCCAGTTGCTGCTGTTGGCCTCCGGACAAGTCTCCGCCCCGGCGATGAAGCATTTCTTGCAACACGGGAAACAGCTCGAAGATGAATGCCGGGATCTGGCGGTCTCCTTTAGCTCGTATCGGTAAGCCCACCTCCAGGTTTTCCTGAACCGTCAACATGGGAAAAATCTGCCGTCCCTGAGGCACATAACCAATCCCTAACCGGGGCCGGGTTTCAGCTTGTTGATTTATCAAGGACTGGCCGTTGAGGGTTATTTCGCCGCTGTGCACGTTGAGTAACCCCATAATGCATTGCAACAGCGTGGTTTTACCGACACCGTTTCGCCCCATCAATACCGTGCACTGGCCTTGTGGTATGTGCATATCAAGATCCCATAAGGTGTGACTCTCACCATAAAACTGATTAAGCCCGTTTATCTGCAACATCCTTATTCCCCTAAATAGACTTGTTTGACTTGCGGATGAGCCTGAACCTGATCCATGCTGCCCTCTGCCAGCACATGTCCCTGGTGGAGCACAGTGACATGGCTGGCAATAGAGCGCACGAAGTCCATGTCGTGTTCGACCACCACAACGGAATGCTTGCCTGCCAGCGAATTCAGCAGCTCGGAGGTTCGATCCATTTCCTGATGTGTCATGCCAGCCACGGGCTCATCAATGAGTAGCAGTTTGGGGCTTTGCATCAGCAACATGCCAATTTCTAGCCACTGTTTCTGGCCATGTGATAGGTTGCCCGATGACAAGCCTGAACAGTCCTGAAGATGGATCAGTTCGAGCACCGATTCCAGTTTGTCTTGTTGTTCTGCGCTCATACGCGCGCGGTATGTTCCCCACACACCACGTACTCCTAACATCGCAAGCTCGAGGTTTTGCCACACCGTCAGGCATTCAATGACCGTCGGTTTTTGAAACTTACGGCCGATCCCTGCGTTGGCAATCTGCGACTCGTTCATCTTCAGCAAGTTGATATTTGAACCCAGCCACACCTGACCCGAATCAGGTTTGGTTTTACCGGTAATGATGTCCATCATGGTCGTTTTTCCGGCCCCGTTAGGGCCGATAATACAGCGTAACTCACCTTCACGAATATAGAGATTGAGATCATTTATCGCCTTGAATCCATCAAAGCTTTTGTTTACACCCTCAACGTACAAAACGATGTTGTGCCGGGTATCGACTAACGGATGCTGATCGGATTTGAGGAATGAAAATACTTCGTCGCGACGGGTAAACTCGGCCGCAGACTCCTTGAACAATATGGCTCGTTCGAATGTTGTCATACCACGGCCTCCTTGGTTGAGTCAGCTTGCTGAGTGGGGGGACTCGGAGGTCGCCGCGCGGACACTGTATCAGCAACAAACCCCATTAACCCTTTCGGGAAGTACATGGTCGCCAGCACAAACATACCTCCCAGTGCGAACAGCCATACTTCAGGGAACTCCACCGTAAACCAGCTTTTGGCGTAGTTGATCACCAGTGCTCCGACAATGGCACCAAACAAGGTCGCCCGTCCGCCAAGCGCAACCCAGACCACAACTTCAATTGAGTTTAAAGGTGCAAATTCACCCGGATTAATAATGCCGACCTGAGGCACGTACAGCGCACCAGCAACTCCGGCGATCACCGCAGACAAGGCAAAAATCCACAATTTGATGCCGTCGACGTTATACCCCATAAAACGAGTCCGAGACTCGGTGTCACGAATCGCCAGTGCCACTCGTCCCAAACGACTGCTGACCACACTACGGCACAGCACATAACTGAACATCAACGCGATTGCCGTGACAATGAACAGCGCCAAACGAGTGCCGTCTGCCTGCAAACTGAACCCCAGAATATCTTTAAAATCCGTAAGGCCATTGTTGCCGCCAAATCCCATTTCATTGCGGAAAAATGCCAGCATCAGCGCATAAGTCAGCGCCTGAGTGATGATCGACAGGTAAACCCCTGAGACTCTGGAACGAAACGCCAGGTAGCCAAAGATGAACGCCAACACTCCCGGCACCAATACAATCATCAGACAGGCAAACCAGAACTGATCGACCCCCTGCCAGAACCAAGGCAACTCCTGCCAGTTAAGAAACACCATAAAATCGGGTAACACCGGATTTCCGTAGACGCCTCGGTCACCGATTTGGCGCATCAGGTACATCCCCATCACATAGCCGCCAAGCGCGAAAAACGCGCCATGTCCGAGACTCAAAATGCCCAGATATCCCCATACCAAATCGACAGCCAGCGCGAGCATGGCATAACTGAGGTACTTACCCAGTAGAGACACCGTAAATGTCTCCACATGCAAAGGGTGCCCGGCAGGTAGCAAAATATTTCCCAATGGCACCAGAATCACCGCCAGCAACAGAGCTAGCATGGTCAACTGCCCTCCTCTGTCACCTCGCATGGCCGACAGCACAAAAGATTTCGACTGCATTCGCTCTCCTTAGCTTTCTGCCGCACGCCCACGCTGTGGAAACAGGCCGCGCGGACGTTTTTGAATGAACAAGATGATGAAAACCAGCACCATAATTTTTGCCAGCACTGCACCAGCCCAAGGCTCAAGCACTTTATTGAACATGCCGAGGCTCAAACCAGCCACCAGCGTACCCCACAAATTACCGACGCCGCCGAAGACCACCACCATGAACGAGTCGATGATGTATGCCTGACCCATGTTGGGTCCGACATTGGTCAACTGTGATAACGCAACGCCCGCGATGCCCGCCACTCCGGAGCCAAGACCGAACGTTAATGCGTCCACACGTTGGGAACGAATGCCCATGGCGCGAGCCATCGAGCGGTTTTGTGAGACTGCGCGGACCTGTAATCCCAGCGGTGTTTTCTTCAGCACCATCACCAAACCGGCAAAGACCAATGCACAGAACAACACGATGTACAAACGGTTGTATGTCAGTGACAGCATCGGGTTGATTTCAAGCGCACCAGTCATCCAGTCTGGTGTGCTCACAGAGCGATTCAACGGAGAGAAAATCGATCGTACCGCCTGTTGCAGGATCAGGCTAATGCCGAACGTCGCCAACAAGGTTTCCAGTGGACGACCATACAGGTGTCGAATCACACTGCGCTCAATCACGATACCGACAGCGCCAGACACAACAAACGCAACAGGAACAGAAAGGACAACGGCCAGGCCAATATGATTCGGCAGTAATTCTTGCATCACGTACGTGGTGTATGCGCCAATCATGATCAGCTCACCATGAGCCATGTTAATCACTCCCATCACTCCAAATGTGATAGCCAGACCAATGCCCGCCAACACCAAGACTGAACCGAGGCTGAGTCCGAAAAAGACCGTCTCAACGCCCGAGTAAAAACGTTGACTCTGCTTGTAATCGGCCAGGCTACGCTCTGCTGCCGTCAACACATCAGCATCGGCATCAGAGGCAATAATCTGATTGAGCGTTTTCAGCACGACGGCGTGCTTGTACTCAGACAAACGTTGAATCGCTTCGATGCGTTGTGTGCCCTGCACATCCAAAGCCTGCGGGATAGTCAGTGCCAGTGTCAGCAGCGATTGAACCTGCGCATCACGTTCTTTGCTCTGACGCGCTTCCAGTTGCGTCAGTACTTGTGGCTCGCTCGTGCCAAGCAGTTCCGTGACGGCCGACGTGCGTACTTCCGCCAGAGGGCTGTTGAGCCTGAGTGTGGCCAATTCTGAGCGAATCGCACCACGCAGCTTATTATTGACCCTGAGCTTTGTTATCGTGTCCTGGCTGGGTAACGAAGCGCTCTCGCCACTCCAGGCAAGCATGGCTTGCTGCGCTGTCGTCGCACCATCCAAAATATACAAGGCGTCTGGCTTCGTCTTATCAACATACAAGTTGCCATTCAACCAAGCGGTCAAAATCGATTTGGCTGCCCGTTCAGGCTGGTGCTGTGCTAACCAAGCCATGGCACTCAGCTTAAGGCTGGTATCTCTGCCTTGCAGCGCTTGTGAAAACTGCACGCGGTTAAACTCAATCTCATCGTTCGTGTCAGCCAATGCAACGTTCAATCCCCACAAAAGAAGTAGCACCGTACTGAACGCTCTGGTTATCATTGTCATAAATGCGTCCTTTCGGTGGGCACCGGCTAATGCTAACTGGCGCCCGGCAATGAAAATACAGCACCTTGGGAACCCTTAATCCCAAGGTGCCAAAGTGTTTCTCAGTTAATGCCTGAGCACTTTTTGGTATCGACATTAAAGGCGCCGCATGAAAACGGTTTTGCCCAGCTGGAAAACAGCTTCGCAGATTCCGGAAGATAGTCAGACCAGGCATCGCCCGCGACTAACCCTTTGGTTTCCCAAACCACTTCAAACTGGCCATCGTCCTGAATTTCGCCGATCAAAACCGGTTTGGTAATATGGTGGTTGGGCATCATCGTGGAGTAGCCACCGGACAAATTCGGCACCGAAATACCAATCAAGGCATCCTGAACGGCTTCTGGTTCAGTGGTGCCGGCATTCGTGACCGCCTGAGCCCACATATTGAAACCGATATAGTGCGCTTCCATAGGATCATTGGTGACGCGTTTCTGGCTCTTGATAAACTTATGCCAGGCGTTAACAAACTCAGCGTTGTCGCTTGTATCCAGACTCATAAAGTAGTTCCAGGCCGCGAGATGACCCACCAATGCCGAGGTGTCCATCCCGGACAGTTCCTCTTCACCCACGGAGAACGCAACAACCGGGATATCTTCAGAGCTGACGCCCTGAGCACCAAGCTCTTTGTAGAAAGGCACATTGGCATCGCCATTGATGGTTGACACAACCGCGGTTTTCTTCCCTTGCGAGCCAAACTTTTTAATCTCTGACACGATCGATTGCCAATCTGAATGCCCAAATGGGGTGTAGTTGATCATGATGTCAGATTCACTCACGCCACGGTCTTTCAGGTAAGCGTCCAGAATCTTATTGGTGGTGCGCGGATACACGTAGTCGGTACCAGCCAGAACCCAACGCTCAACGCCCAGTTCGTTCATCAGATAGTCAACCGCTGGAATCGCTTGTTGATTAGGCGCAGCGCCGGTGTAAAACACATTCTTCGACGACTCTTCGCCTTCATACTGAACCGGATAAAACAAAATCCCGTTGAGCTCTTCAAAAACGGGCAACATGGATTTACGCGACACAGATGTCCACCCACCAAACACCACATCAACCTTATCTTTTTCCAGAAGTTCTCGTGCTTTTTCCGCGAATAATGGCCAGTTAGATGCAGGATCGACCACTACTGCTTCCAGCTTTTTCCCCAGTAACCCGCCCTTTTTGTTCTGTTCGTCGACCAGCATTAAAATGGTATCTTTCAAGGTGGTTTCGCTGATCGCCATTGTCCCGGACAGAGAATGCAGAACGCCGACCTTAATCGTCTCGTCTGCCTGAGCCTGAGCCTGAGCCTGAGCCTGAGTAGTGCCCATCATCAGCGATGCCCCGATCGCCGCAAGTTTTAATTTGAACATCATGTTCATGTTGGATATCTCCTTATTGTGAATAGTTATTCAAACTATCATCATCAAGAAAAATGCCAGAGCAGAACATTGGGCAGAAATAAAAATTACTTGATTAATTACATGAAGTTAGAAGTGTCTCGTGAGCGCACAGAAAACCCCACGCATCGGGACACGCTGCATATTGGTGCAATTTCCTATGGGTTTTCACTATTTTAGAGAAGTGTGGCTAAGAACATGCCACGGCGCCCTCTTTTGGGTAACCACATGCATATAAAAGATTCACCACTCACCAAACTAGGGCAACGAGGTGATAGAGATAGAACAGGTTGCCTGGCAGCTAGTCGCGTTGAGAAAATCGACAAACACAACCAGATGAGAGACGGGAGAAAAGACAGTGAAAACCTCTTTTTTTCACTGCCTAAGGGAGGTCAGCGTTTTTCCCATACCGTGCGGATTGTGTCGGTCGAAAACCCGGCTTTGAAACAGTTGTCAGCACTGACGGAGCCCGCAAGTACATCAGTCAATACCAGTTTAACGCCCAGTTGCTGCGCATCTTGGATTCTGGCATGCAGCAATGCTGTTTGACAGCCGCGAGCACGAAACGCTTCCTGCGTAAAAGCGTTGGCCAGAATGGCACACTCTTTCGCAATGAATGATGTGCCCCACGCACAAGGTGTCTCATCA
The DNA here is from genome assembly GCF_009904765.1 of Vibrio sp. V39_P1S14PM300. Lineage (NCBI taxonomy): Bacteria > Pseudomonadati > Pseudomonadota > Gammaproteobacteria > Vibrionales > Vibrionaceae > Vibrio > Vibrio sp. V39_P1S14PM300. Next base: position 5,535 of record NZ_WXWP01000103.1, on the reverse strand, counting down.
ATGAACGCGACGAAGCAGCGGAATTGATCCGAACAATACAGGTGCCGTTTTTGGGCCCAGACTTCCGGTTCACAACGTGCGCCAGAGGTTGTGAGCAAATCGAGAAATGCGTCGGCCTTTTCTGAACCCCAGCGTTCAACTCGCACGGATGGATTGTATGAAGGCGTCGGTTGTTCCAGAGACAAAGACAGGAACTGATGTGAAAAACTCGGTAAATAACCCCGCTCAAACAATGCGTTAGATAGTGTCATTGACACAGCCTGAGGCTCAACGACCACTTCTGGCGGGGTATCGGGCCCGTAACGTTCCAGAGCTTGCTGCAACTCAATCTCAGCCAGTGACGAGGATACAAAAACTTGGTTATCATAACGCCGGGTCGGGTCAATATAGGCGACATAGCCGGCTTCGCGAACCAAGCGCAATTCGCTGGCCACAGCTGTGGATAGGGCTCGGGCATTATTGAAGGAAAAGTAGGTGTCATACGCACGCTGCGTGACATCCGTGTTTCGGGTTTGCGCCATCAGAACTCCATTGAGGCATTGATATGAAGCCGGAAGCGTATTCACTTTTCATCATCTGGTCGAACTGCAACGCGGTTATTGTGACGGCGCCAAAGTTATTTCAACCCGTTCTTTGCCTTTTCCGATGTTTTTACGCTTCAGCCGGATTCGTCCAACTTCAGAAGTCCGTTTAAGATGGGTGCCTCCACAAGGGACTTGAGCAAAGCCTTCAACACGCCAGTAGCGGCGTTGCTGTGCTTCATCTGAAAATGCACTCTGTATGGGCAAATCAGCATCAATCAGCCGCTGTGCTGCGGCCGTCGTTTCGTCTAATAAGCTATTAATACTGGTAGGCCAGACAAAATCAATTCGGCTTTTATCCTGACCAATATGTGCACCTATTTTTTCTATGTGGGGAAACTTCTGACTGAACAACTCCAACACCAGCTCCGCGGCAAAGTGAAGCTTCATCAGCGCATAACGTCGAGTCCAGTTTACACAGATGGTGACACTGTCACCCAACACAAACGGTGGCGTATCTGACAGCGTGTAGATGATCGCCGTTCCGACCTTTTCCGCCCGTAATACGTCCAGCCCGCCAATCGTCCCCTGATCACTTTCCTGACCGCCCGATTCAGCGTAAAAAATGGTTTCAGCCAGTTGAATGGTATTGCCGTCGACGTTTGTCACGGTCGAGGTCAACTCTGTTTGGTAGGGATCATCCCAAAATACGTTTTTTGTCATCCTGACTTCCCAAGTCATTTCCTTTTCATCAGCCTACCCTGAAGTCAGAATATTCGGCAAGTGACTATTTAATCAATTTTAAAATCGTCTTGAATACTGGGTCCCGACAATCACCAACCAGTTCGTATAAGCACATTTCCAGGCTGCTGATCCCGATGCCAAGCGACAACATTTTATTCACACCGACCTGTTTATTGGCCGCCGTTCTGGACGAAACACAATCGCTGATTAACTCGACCCCAAACCCCAGTGTTCGAAGGCTTTTCGCCGTCTGATAAACACAGATGTGCGTTTCAATTCCGCATACCAGCCAATAACGGATACCCGATTTTTTGACTTGTTTGAGAAAACTTTGTTCGCCGCAGCCATCGAAGGTAAATTTGCTGACTGGCTTGAGCCCGTCAAGCGCATCACCGATGGGCTTGACCGTCGCTCCCAACTTCTCCGGATTCTGTTCCAACCAGACAATCGGCAGCTTGAGCGTTTTTGCACCTTTGACGAGCGTGGTGATATTCGCTACCACAGCGTCGCTGTCTTCCACCAACGTCGCCAGTTTGCCCTGCACGTCCACCACAACAAGCCCAGTGTTCTCTCTGGTTAGCATTCGAGTCTCCCTTGTGTTTTTTGTTTGTTTTACTAAGCGTAGGACACGTTCAGAAAGTTAAACGTATCTGTCTGAAATTTGGTGACTTAACCGAGCGACCACAACACATCAAAGCGAAAACCACGGCAAAAATAAAAAAGCCAGCAAATTATGCTGGCTCATTGAGTCAAGGCTTCAGATACAAGTAGAAACCGAATCCCATCGTCTCCCTGCCATACAGGCGGTAATGTCGGTTCCATTCGCGCACGGAGGCAAGCTTTTGCTTTCTTTCACTGTTGCCTGGCTCTGCCAGAGCTTCTTGCTCGGCTTTGTAGCGGAAGCCCCACTCAAAACTGTCCCATTCATCCTGATGACTGCAACGAACGTACACAGGGATCAAACCCAGTGCTTCCGCAACCTGAATGTTCTGTTCATGTGAACGATAAACACCCACCGGCTCGCCAATGAAATCCAGATACTCTTTGGCTGGCGCCTGTTTCCAGTAGGGCTCACCGACAAGTATCAAACCATTTTCACCCACTAGATCGGCCATGTTCGTCAGAGCATCCGGGTACGCCATTTCACCCTCACCAAACGCATGAGTCGATCCCAGACAAACCGCCAGCTTGTATGCTCCACTCTCAAGCTCGGCATACTTAACGTCCGTCGCCAGAAAACGAATCGCCGCATCTGGATGTTGGGCCACTTTATTATTGGCCACTGCAATTTCGTTTGGCTGTATATCTAACCCAAGGCAGTTGGCCTGGGTCTTCTGATGGATTTGAAAAAGAAACTCACCCTGACCACAACCAATATCCACGACTCGATGCTGATATTCCAGTCCGAGGTGGGCAATCAGTTCTTGGGCTTTTTGCGCGCTTAACGGACAATTAAACATCATATATTGCTGATTCCTTTTATCATGACATCTGCGTCATTACAGATGTTGTTCTACGTATTCCTTAAAACCATTCAATATATTCTGCCAACCGGTCTGCTGCTGATCTGGCGTAAACGTCTGTTCAGCTTCAAACTCTTCGGTCACGCGAGTCTGTCCATTGCGTGATTCAAAACGCACCACCACCTTTCGTTTGTCGTCCATTTCAAATTCAATTAAACGATTAAGTTCAACGACTTGATACGTTCCTGTAAAATCGAACCCCATACTGCCGTCTTTCGCTTCCATTCGGTGACGAAAACGGCCGCCAACTCGCAGGTCCACGTCACTTTCCGTGGTGTGCCAGTCACTGGATGCCGCATTCCACTTCAAGATGCTTTCCGGCGTGTTCCAGGCTTTCCAGACCGTATCGACATCTTTCTCTATTAACGCACTGACAGTAATGATCATATCGCCTCCAAGAGTTGTTCAACCCGGTTTGGACATAGCAGAAATGTCCATACCATATACCGACTGGCTATTTTGAGCTGAACTATAATTAACAGCGCCAATTTCCTGATAACTCCAAAAAAGGATATCAGTATGAAACGCTACACTTATATCGCAACAGCGTTATTAATCCTAGCGGGTTCTTCTACGAACGCCAACGCCGCTGATGATACCGATATGCTCTTAAAAGATGCACTCAGTGCAGCTCCCCCTGCGTTAAGAGATAAAGTGACGGTCGTCGACTGGAACAACAACGTATTGCAACAAGGCACCAGCAACTACACCTGTTTCCCAACGCCGCCTCAACTGTCCGGCACAGCACCCATGTGTATGGATGCAGCCTGGATGGACTGGGCTGACGCCTGGATGAACAAAAAGCCGTTTGAAGCCAAAACGATTGGGATTTCTTACATGCTTGCCGGTGATGGTGGTGCCAGCAATGTTGATCCGTATGCAGAGGGTATGACCGATGACAATCAATGGGTGGTCGAAGGCCCACATTTGATGATCATTACGCCGGATAAAGCGATGCTCGACGCTCTGCCAACCGATCCAAACAACGGTGGTCCTTACGTCATGTGGAAAGGCACACCTTACGCTCATATCATGGTGCCAGTGGGTGCCCGCCCTTAAAATAAAGGCATTCGGTGATACCGAATGCCTTATCTTTAACTTAACTATTGACTTCCGGGCATTTAAGCGGCAACGCTGCGACGGATACATGCTGCAACCTGATCAAGGCATCTCACAGCCGATGGACTGACAGCCGCCAATTGATGAAAACCATGAATAACGCCTAAATATCGTTCGCAACTCGCGCTCACGCCACTTTCCAGCAAACGCTTGTAGAGAGTTTCCCCTTCATCACGCAGTGGATCAAACTCCGCCGTCACAATATGCGTTGGCGGCAAACCTGCATAATCATTACGCTCAAGCGGATACAGTTCAGAGTGACCATCAACAGCCTCACAACCTGGAATGTATTGTTGAAAACCTGACAACAGCATTTGAGCAGTAATAATATAGTCCTGACCATTATCCGTATAACTTTGACTCTGTCCTTTAGGATCAAGCATGGGATACAACAGTACCTGTATCAAAGGGAGACTGGCGTGGTTGTTTTTTAGCCTCAGGGAGGTCACCAAAGCCAGGAGCCCACCAGCACTGTCACCGACAAAAACCATTTTAGTCGTGTCAGCACCCAGTCGGCGCCCTTGAGATTGAATGGCCAGCACGCCACGGTAAACATCATCATGTGCCGCAGGATACGGATGCTCTGGTGCCAAACGATAACGGATACATATCACCAGCGTATTGGTTTGTCTGGCCAAATAACGAAGTTGCTGAGCATGGGTATCGAAACCGCCACTCACAAAACAGCCTCCATGAAAATAAACAGTTACTGGCAGTGAGGCATCAGCACTCGGCCGAAAGACTTTAACCGTAATACCATCCAGCGTTTCTTCAAACTCCTCAAGCATTACTGGCCCTGCTCCTGCCAAGTTCACTGTCGACAAATAACCGACTCTGCGCTCTTCAACCGTCAACTTGGAAGCACATGGCCGCCCCGCTTGAATAAAACCATCCACCAACTCACGGATACCCGGTTCTAAATGCTTTAACACGTTACTTTTCCCAACTGTTCTCAAATTTCATAGTATAAAAACAAAAAAATAAACCTGTATATAAATACAGGTTTATTTTGTGAGATATGTAATCGGATGTCAGCAAGCACGACAATAATTAATCATACAATACCAAGGTTTTTTGCAATTGCTCAGAATAGTTAAAAATATCATCGATACACTCTATCGGATAACGTGTTTCACTCTTTGATTCATCAAAAATACCGATGTATTTCTGCTTTGTATTGAACCACAGTCGGCATAATGGTTTTCTATTGTTGTCATCTAATAGGATCCCAAAATAACTTTGCGTATCTCTAGGGTGAACTCTCTGCAATTCAACCTTCTGCCTTAAAATGGCCTTCACGACGTTGAAGCCCTCTATCTCTTCATCTGTGGTGACAACTTTTGGTTTATCGTCGTTATCGTCAATTGGTTCTTCAACTATGTTCGTGTCAGGGTCTTTAACATCGTTTCCGATTGCTGATTTTAGGCGTGCGTTAATACTATCGCTCAAAAACTGCTTCAGGGCCTTCTTCATTAGCTCACTAAACTGAGCTTTCACTTTCGCAGTCTGAACACCGTCGTAAACTTTCGCGGTAAAAAACTTAACAAAATCTTCTTCCGGATTCACAAACTGCTCAGCCAATTCTTTCTTAATTTGATTGAGATACTTTAGCTCTCCTGCCGCGTCTA
>NZ_WXWP01000023.1:0-4242 GCF_009904765.1 Vibrio sp. V39_P1S14PM300 | reverse complement strand
ACTCTATGAGGGCGAAGTTGATGAAATTGCGTTGTTAAAAGAGGGCGCAACGTTAGTCAGTTTTATTTGGCCTGCACAAAATCCTGAATTAATGGAAAAACTGTCAGGCAAAAACATCAATGTAATGGCCATGGATGCCGTCCCTCGTATTTCACGAGCTCAGGCGCTTGATGCCTTGTCTTCAATGGCGAATATCGCAGGTTATCGTGCCGTCGTCGAAGCTGCACATGAATTCGGGCGATTCTTTACTGGGCAAATAACTGCAGCGGGTAAAGTGCCTCCTGCTAAAGTCCTGGTCGCTGGGGCTGGTGTTGCCGGCTTGGCGGCGATTGGCGCGGCAGGCAGTCTGGGGGCTATCGTGCGCGCATTTGACGTTCGCCCGGAAGTGAAAGAACAAGTCGAATCGATGGGGGCTGAGTTCCTGACTGTCGATTTTCAGGAAACGGCTGGCTCTGGCGACGGCTATGCGAAAGAGATGTCCGATGATTTCAATAAGAAAGCAGCTGAGCTTTACGCTGCGCAAGCAAAAGACGTCGACATCATTATCACCACGGCTTTGATCCCTGGCAAGCCTGCACCGAAGCTGATCACCAAAGAAATGGTCGACAGCATGAAAGCGGGCAGTGTGATTGTCGATCTTGCAGCCGCTAATGGCGGTAACTGTGAATACACCCAGGCCGATGAAGTTATTACGACGGACAACGGCGTTAAAGTTGTTGGTTATACCGATATGGTTGGCCGCTTGCCAACGCAATCATCGCAACTTTACGCGACCAACCTGGTAAACCTACTGAAACTGCTTTGCAAAGAAAAAGATGGCACTGTCAATATCGATTTTGATGATGTGGTGATTCGTGGTGTTACGGTAGTGAAAGAAGGGGAAGTTACTTGGCCAGCGCCACCGATTCAGGTTTCTGTACAGCCTCAGACAAAAGCTGTGGAATCTGCCAAGAAAGATGAGAAACCACAAGAGCCAGCGTCACCAGTGAAAAAACTGGCGGGTGTCGCCATCGGTGTGGCTGCCTTTGCCTGGGTGGCATCGGTCGCACCCGCAGCATTTTTGTCTCACTTTACGGTATTCGTTCTGGCTTGTGTGGTCGGTTATTACGTTGTCTGGAATGTCACGCATTCCCTGCACACCCCGTTGATGTCGGTGACCAATGCGATTTCAGGCATTATCGTCGTTGGTGCTTTACTGCAAATTGGGCAGGGGAACGGTTTAGTGACCTTCATTTCATTTATCGCTGTTCTCATTGCGAGCATTAATATCTTTGGTGGCTTTACCGTGACCAAACGTATGCTCGAAATGTTCCGTAAAGACCGTTAAATAGGGAGTAACATATGTCTGCAGGATTAGTACAGGCGGCTTATATCGTTGCTGCTCTGTTTTTCATATTGAGTTTGGCTGGTTTGTCGAAGCAAGAGTCAGCAAAACGCGGTAATTATTACGGCATCGCAGGGATGACGATCGCTTTGATCGCGACGATCTTCAGCCCTGGAGCACAAGGCCTGGCCTGGATCATCTTAGCAATGGTGATCGGTGGCGGGATCGGTATTCATTTCGCTAAGAAAGTCGAAATGACAGAGATGCCAGAGCTGGTGGCAATTCTTCACAGCTTTGTTGGTATGGCCGCCGTATTAGTGGGCTACAACAGCTATCTTGAGCCACCAGCGCCAGTATCGACAGACCTGGCCGGTATACACGCAGAACACGTCATTCACATGGTAGAGGTGTTTCTGGGCGTCTTTATCGGTGCCGTCACATTTACCGGTTCGGTGGTCGCATTTGGTAAATTACGCGGGATCATTTCATCTTCACCGCTAAACTTGCCGCACAAACATAAAATGAATTTGGCGGCCGTTGTAATTTCTACGCTCCTGTTGATCTATTTTGTCAAAGCGGACGGCAGTATGTTTGCTTTAATCGTTATGACGTTGATTGCGTTTGCTTTTGGTTACCACCTGGTGGCGTCCATCGGTGGGGCGGATATGCCAGTCGTCGTTTCGATGCTGAACTCCTACTCTGGCTGGGCAGCCGCCGCAGCCGGTTTCATGTTGGCGAACGATCTACTGATTGTAACGGGAGCATTAGTGGGTTCTTCAGGTGCCATTCTGTCATACATTATGTGCCGGGCGATGAACCGTTCATTTATTAGTGTAATTGCCGGCGGTTTTGGTCAGGAAGTGGTGGTTTCCAGCGATGTTGATCACGGTGAGCACCGCGAAATTACTGCGGAAGATGTCGCTGATATGCTGAAAGGCTCTAAGTCAGTGATCATCACTCCGGGGTATGGCATGGCGGTTGCTCAGGCTCAATACCCAGTACATGAGATCACGGAGAAGCTTCGTGCACAAGGCGTAAACGTTCGTTTCGGGATTCACCCTGTAGCAGGGCGCTTACCTGGTCACATGAACGTGCTGCTGGCCGAAGCGAAAGTCCCGTATGATATTGTTCTGGAAATGGACGAAATCAACGACGACTTTGGTGATACCGATACAGTTCTGGTCATTGGTGCAAATGATACGGTCAACCCAGCCGCTCAGGAAGATCCAACCAGCCCGATTGCCGGTATGCCTGTCCTCGAAGTTTGGAACGCGCAGAACGTCATTGTGTTCAAACGCTCAATGAATACTGGTTATGCCGGGGTACAGAACCCGTTGTTCTTTAAGGACAATACCCATATGTTGTTTGGCGATGCCAAAGACAGTGTAGACGCCATATCGAAAGCGCTATAAACTGAAGTTAACGCTTAAAGAAGCCAGCAATTTTGCTGGCTTCTTGTTTTTTAAAGAACACATTATTGACATCAATATTACATTTCACATGTATTCTTGGTACATAATGCCTTATAGTTATCGTAACGTACTGAATTTGAACAAATACCCTTGATTAAAGCAGCATCTAAATTCATATTCACGCTATTTGCGTTTGCCTCTATGCAGGTGAGTGCCGATTCGCTGCCTGAGCGTATTGACAAGTTCGTCGATCTCTTTGATACCTCTTCAGCCACCGTCTCTTATGATACCCGGGTTATTCAGACAGAATATCCAACCCGATTGATCACTCCCGAGTCGATGCTGCCTCAGACATCCCAATATCCGTTGAAAGATATTCAGCAACTTTACCAGTTGGCTAAGACCTGTACTGGCAAGTTACCGTTAAGCCCGCTAATTACCGAACCTTTGGTGTTCACCCGCGCGATTTGTAAAGGCACAAAGTTAAGTACACGTTGGTTCGCACGCAGCGGGCTTGTCCATCCGGGGGGAGGCTCTTATGCAGCTCGCTATGTGGAGAAATACCCGGACAAGCAGGATGAACTCCAGCAATACATGCAAATCTCAGAACGCCCACTTGCCGACAATGATACGTTGCTTGGGCGTTTACAGCGCATGGATGAAGATGCGATCACGGCTCTGATTTCCGGTGCGAGCATGTTTATGGAACGTGGCGAGTTTTGGTTGAGGCAAGGGGATCGTTATTATATTTTTCCTGAAGATGTCTGGAAGGCGAATATAAGCCAGGCCGGATTAAGCTTTTCTTTATCGAACCAATCGACCAGTTGTTTTGTCCAACGAGGTAACCTGTGTTGGAATGTCGAAGATCACGCCAACATTTTGCGCATCAGTATGGTCATACTGGTGATCGCCAACATTTTGTTGGTGTTGGGTTGGTCGGTTTATCGATGGAATACAAAACGCAAGGAAATGAAGAGTCGCATGTTGATTCTTCAAATCCTGACACACGAACTGAGAACACCTATTGCCAGCTTGTCACTGACTGTGGAAGGGTTCCGGCGTGAATTTGAGCGACTGCCTGAAACGGTATACGATGAGTTTCGGCGACTTTGCGAAGACTCGCGTCGTTTGCGGCAACTCGCTGAGGCGAGTAAGGACTATTTGCAATCAGACAGTAAACCTTTAGCGACCGAATGGGTGCCATCGATAGAAGAGTGGTTATCATTTAAAATTGAAGAAGAGTTTGAAGGTGACATTAAGCTGACCATAAACAAAGATGTCGCTGCTAAGCTTAATGTTTACTGGCTGGGTACATGTATTGATAACCTGATTCGTAATGCGGTTAAGTATGGTGTTCCACCTATTACTTTGGATGTGGCGACAACAGACAACGGCATTACCGTAAAAGTTATTGACCAAGGCGAACTCACTCACAAGGACTGGCGTCAGTTGAAAAAGCCATTTGTGAGCAAGGCCGGGCTTGGTTTAGGATTAACTATCGTAGAG
>NZ_WXWP01000254.1:0-4278 GCF_009904765.1 Vibrio sp. V39_P1S14PM300 | reverse complement strand
CTCCTGTAACATAGAAATATCTTCATCCAAAGCTTCGTACCCCTCTCCAAGAGAATCCATGATATGTGGTTTTTCTCTCTCAAGTGCATTCTCTAATGCGTTTTGAAAGCCTATGTTTTCGCTACAATACCGAACGACTTCATTCTTAGTCTGCCTACTTGCAACAGTTTCAGCATTAGTTTTGATGTATAAAGGAATGGAAATACCCAATATTGTTAATAAGGTAATTAAAAGCGTAATGATCGTCGTATAGAATCCCGAAATTTGAGATAGCAGATCATTTCCTCCTATCACAACGCCTTTTTCAACTAACCTACCAAGCATTAAAGCATCTTTATAGTTTAAAGGACTGCTGGGCTTCTCTATAAAAGCTCCTCTAGCATTTTCAACTAACACACTGACAGGCTGATCAAACCAAAAAAATAACCCCACCCAAAACAAAATAGTACCAACGATAGCGGAGAATGCTAACAATAGAGCTAAAGCCAATTTCGACATATGTTTCTCTCAAGAGGTGGCGGTCGTATACTTAATAACTACACTTCCATTCATATCTAGACAACGCAAGGACAGAGGTTTACCTCAATTCCCAATGAAGCTACGCGCATATGAACTCTAACATATTACTGTATACAAACACAGTGACATCAATCTAAGTAACACCAATTTCGGGCTGCATAGTTTACAGAAATTTCAGAACCAATATAAGAAATAGATAGATTGTTATCTCACGCACTTAAGCATAATGAGAAACTGTACACAAAGATACGTCACCTAGTGCCCTCCTAAAACAACAGCATTAGTTACACTCACAGCTAACAATATATTTCGCCATAGAAAGCCAGATCCCTTACGGAATCTGACTTTGAGTTCGTAACGTGATACAACGTAGCGAGTTTTTTCCAGTATGGTCCTGGCTGTCTTCTTCTAACATCATTACAGCAACCTGAAACGCATCAGGATGGAAAGTCAACGACGCCTGATCCCACTACAAGATCAGGCGTCGATACCACTCAGAAAATCGGTCAGATCTAGGTACTAAATCATTAATAAAATCATATTAAATCGGACCTCCTAGCGGAGTTATTTATATGTTTAGTTACACTCGATGAAAAACAGCACCGTTTTGAGAGTTTCCATACCTGGTATGGGTTTCTACTTTCATCAATTACCCCACTCTCCATACCACACATCAAAATCTCAAAAATCATCGTTCTGCCCCTCCCACTTTCTACACACCCTTTTAACTCACACACCAAACCAAGACGAAGCCACATTCATCAGTGGATGAGCTCTGTGGTATAAAGAGGGACGCATCACCCACCAACAATGCACTTGGTTTTAAGAGAACAACGATGAACAATGAAAACAAACCTAACCATGTTGAAGCCATAGATAAAGAACTCGACGAATACTTCCAAGCAGAAACCACCGACCAAACCACAGAATCAACCAGCATTGAACTCGACGCATTTCTAGCGCAAGAGCAAACCGATGAATACTCAAGTAAAGCCGTCGATGATGAGCTCGATATCTACTTCGAGAATGAACAGCAGTCACCATGGCAAGCACTCAAAGGTGATGATGAAGCGGTTCACATTGGTATAGACAGTGAGTACGTCTACAACGCCGAGGAAAACCGAAACGACATTCTGTCCTATCAGTATTATCTAATCGCAGGTGAACACCACATGAGTGATGTTGTGCTCACCCCCGTTGCTGATGTGATCAAGAAGTCCAGAGCCGCTAACAAAAGTCGTGAAGATGAACTTAAAGCGATTAATCGAATCAAGAAACCACGTAAGAAATTTGAAGAGTTCTTGGTGGAAGTTCTCCAAACTGCAATGGGGCGCGGATTTATCACAGGATGGCCAAAGAAAATCTACATCTATGCGCACTACCTCAGAGCTGACATGGTGTCATTCGAAGCGTTCTGGGATACCAGTCAGAAAGCGAAACTGGAAGTCGTCAGAAATACATTAACCTCCACGCGTGGCGCATACGGCATCGACTTAGACGCAGTGGGTAGAACCAAGCAAGCTTCAGAACCCGTCCACTTTACAGACAAGAATGGAAAGAAACGTGAGAGTCGCGTGCGCTTTGTAGATACTTTACTACTCAGTCCGGGGCAAAGTGGACTTGATAACGTCGGTGAACTAATCAAAATTCCTAAAGAAGTGATACCAGAGCCATATCGCAAAGACCGGATGGACGAGCTACTAGTAGAAAATGAGCCACTCTTCCTTCGTTACGCATTGAGAGACGCCGAAATCACCGTTAAGTACGGATTGGAAATGCAACACTTCGCCCTTAACGACATCAAAGAATCATTAAAGGGTAAAATTCCAGAAGAAAGGTTAGATAAACTTCAGTTTGAACATCTACCATCAACACTGGGTAACTTCTCAGTATCACTCTTCAAAGCACTCACGGGTGATAAAGACGCATTAAACCAAGCACTCGGTATGGAGACCAAAACGATTCAATATTGGAATCAAACTCAAGGTCGAGTTATGCAGAAGAAAGAAACTGTCATCACAGCAGGTCGTCGTATCTTCGAACAGCTCAGTGTCGATTGTTTCCATGGCGGCAGAAACGAATGTTACGTGTTTGGTGGCGTAAACTTAGGCGATTACAACGATTTTGACCTAGCTACGGCATACGTCAATGCCTTAATGGATATTAAACCTGTTTCATTTGAGAGAAGCTTCACCTCAACAGACATCAATGATTACCTTGGTCACAAGATGGGATTTGCTTACGTTAAGTTTAAATTCCCAGAGCATACTAAGTTTCCATCTCTTCCAGTAAGAACGGACTTATACGGTCTGTACTACCCACTAGAAGGCTACTCTTACTGCACCGCACCTGAAATAGAAGTCGCATATAACATGGGGTGTGATATTGAGATTCAGTTCGGTGTTATCGTTCCATGGGTTGAAGATAAAGAGCCACTTTTCAAAGGCTTTACGGAACTCATCAGAGAGCAAAGACAAAAATACACGGATGAAGGCGATAAATTCAGAGAGAAGCTATGGAAAGAGATAGGCAATACATTGTACGGTAAATTAGGACAAGGACTCAAAGGAAAACGAGGTTTCAACTCATTAGATGGGTTAAGCAAAAATATCCCACATTCTCCTGTTACCAATCCATATTTCGCAGCTCATGCGACAGGGTTCGTTAGAGCGGTTCTCTCAGAACAATTAGCAGGGATTCATAAACACCATTTCGATGGCGTTGCCATTGTAAGTGCCACAACAGATGGTTATCTCGTAGACTGTTCCGAAGACCAGCTCCATTTATCGGGAACCATTAGCCAACGGTTCAGTAAGATCTGCGAGCAAACGGGTGACGGTAAGATGATTAAGCATAAGCACCATGCTAAACAAATCATCGCAATGAAAACCCGTGGACAAATTACTGGTGAATATGGAGATACCGAACCCGTCATAGCAAAAGCAGGCGTTAAGCCACCAGAATCAGCCTTATCATCGGCAAAGGATGAAAATGCTTATATGGTCGAACTGTTCTTAGACCGCTATCCCGGACAAAAGATCCCAAACAACTCATTGATTTCACCCCGTGACATGTACCTTAAAGACATGGACTTGATAGAAATCCAACGAGAAAAAACTCTCAACTTAGAGTTCGACTTTAAGCGTAAACCCGTTAATCCTCGCATGACTAAAATCCGCCATCCTAAAGGTCACATCGTCGAGCATATCTACTTCGATACCGTACCGTGGAAGAACGAGCAAGAGGGACAACAGACTCGCGCATTGTTTGATGGATGGCGACGTGATAACTGTCTTAAAACCATGGAAGATTGGGAGAACTGGATCGACTACAGCAAAACCAAACCATTGTTGAAAGGGTCACACATTAAGTATGAAGAAGACGGTTCACACGGTGTCCTGCTAAAGCTCGCGTTAAGAGCTCTATCTAAAGAGAACTACGGACTCACCAAAACCATTAATGGTAAGAAACTCACTATCAAACAGCTTACTGAGCTGTTTAACAATGCAGGATTTGAAATCGCCCCTAATGCTATCAGTAACTCTAGACAAGCTGCTTTCCGTCCTAACGTACTCGCTGTAACACCAAGACTAATCCCACTATTACGTTGGTTAATTGCAACGTTCCCTGACATGGAGATAGAACACTTTTTCCATAAAGACGAACTGGATGAAGTAAAAATGATGTTGAAGAACTCGTGATAGGGGGTAACGATAGCGGAAAACGTGAAGAGAACCGCTTATACACAAACATATAACC
>NZ_WXWP01000266.1:0-4288 GCF_009904765.1 Vibrio sp. V39_P1S14PM300 | reverse complement strand
TAGTTTATTGAGCAAGTCTAGGAATACAGCTTGCTTTCGACCCGTATTGTTTCGGGAATACAACGACAGAGGTGAGGTAAAGCTATGTCAAAAGTTATTTTAGACGATATTACAACAGAAGATATTTCGAACGCAGTTTTCGCTGTATTACAAGCCAATGCAACATCGAGCGCTAGTACGAAACTAAAAACGGAAAATGCTTCTGCTAATGCAAAAGGTTTCCTGGCAGATCGTGTGGTGACAGAAGGGTATTTGGAAGCCAATAAATTTAGCTCGCATGAATACGACTTCTGTTTACGTGAGATAAACTTTGATCGCGCAGACGACGATTTATCATCATTCAGCGTTCAAGAGCTTGCCACTATGCTCGATCCAAACGGCTGCGATTTGGCTATGATGCCATTGATGATGTTTCCAAAACCACACACGAAAGGGGAAGCACAATCTGCCAAGCACAATATCGATGCATTGAGTGTGCGCAATCGGCTTAAAGGGCTGGGTTTACCTATCGATGTCACCATTTGGTTTAATAATGATAACCTCCTGGAGTGTGTTAATGACACCGATTTTATCAGCGAACTCACCAATGCTGGTTACTCTGTAGGTTATGTTGGCGGACAATCTTGCGAATGCCCTCAAGGTAATGGCACCGTACAAAACGGCGCCATTGTTCTTGACAATGTTCAGTGCGGCCCTAAAACACAAGCGGGACGTGGTATCCCAACTTTCGCTATTGGTGATAATAGCAGTGCTTGTAAGATCCGTTGGATCAAGCCTCAATAGTTTGTATCACACGCCATTACAGCAAGCAGGCCCACGTATTGTTCCGCTCACACAGGGCCTGCTTTTAATCTTTGTACTTTTGAGCTAATTAGACTTCCAGTTTCTACCAAGTTTCCCCAGCCTCTTACCAGACAGAACGTAACTTTATCCAATTCATACTGTTTCTGATTGTGTAACTTATCTTCATTAACTTTTTTGCGATATATACGCAATGCTCCACGATGAATGAGGCGTTGCTATGAAGGGGAAGGGGATGTCACAAATAAATGATCAAAGTCATGCTGAACCAACAATTGGTCACGCACACTCTGGGCAAACTGAAGATATGAATGGAGGGGATGAAGTTAGGGAGGTGGAATCAACGATGAATATGTCCATGAACCCAACGGTCTCCCCAAATGAGCCTTTAGCTCAGCAAAACAACGAATTTTTGGCGGGTTCGTCAGTAACACAACCCAATCGACCCATTCAACGTGCGATTGGATCGGTAGAGGGGACTCTTGAAAATACAAAGGGTGAAGATGGTGATAGTGCACAGCTCACGCAGTTACAACATCACGAGGTTGGCAACAATTATATATATGCGGTAGGTGTGCTAAAGCCGGAGTTTCCAAACCAGGGCTTACAACAGGCGTTTTACAACGCGGCACAAACCCTGGGTGTGAGTGAATACGACTACTACACAGTGTTGAGTTACACCGATGACACCAAGCATCGGCCGTATTTTTATATCGCTGAGCAAATTCGATGGGTATTGACCATTCATGACAGAGACACCTACATACTTCAGCCTCGCGCAAAGGCTGAGTTGGTCAGCTTCATTGAGGCCTTGAAGCCACCTGAAAACAGTTTGTTATCGGTTTTATCCACGGCTGTTGGGATCATCGCTGAAGACCAGGCCTTAGATCATGGAGTGAACGCGGGGCTGACCAAGGTAGTGTGCAATCATTTGTTTAGCCAAACATTAGACAGTCTTCATCAGTTGCTGAAGGATAAAACGGGTGTCGCGACGGCCGTTATTCAGGATGTGTTAAAAGGCCTTGAATATCAGCCAAACGATGGTCGAAGTGATTTTAGTCGCGCTAAGAACTTTTTGGCGTACCGTTATCCAGAGCTGTATATCACCACAGATTTTCTTCATAAAGAGACAGTAAGCAACGACACTGGGTATTTTTTGGATGAGGTACATACCAGCTATACCGACTTGGCCTCACCACATGTGATTGTTGATTTGGTGTTCACATACAAAAACAAGCGAAAGGACACTGGTCTTAAGCCCGAAGTTTATTTTCATTGCAGCGTGGATGTGACTCATCAGTTTCCTTTTGTTAACGCGCCACTTCAAGAGTTTATGCCCCTCACTTTAATGGATAGCTAAACGAGCCAAGTGGGAAAAATAAGCTTTATGACTGAGTAAACATTACTTTCACAAAGTAAACCGATCACAAGGAGAATTTCATGGGCGTAAATTCATTTGAAGCCGCAACCAATGAGCGGTATGTCTATGCATTGGGCATTATTAGACCGTATTTGGCAACGCGAGATTTGCAAAAGGAGTTTGATGCTGCTGCGAATACACTAGGGCTAGCCGATGACGATTACTATGGTGTTTTTAGTTACAGCGAAGGAGCCAGTAGCAACGAAAGTCTGATGTTCAAGCCATATGCTTACATAGCGGAAAAAGCGAGCTGGGTGTTTACCATAAATGATGTCGACACCTATATGATTGTGCCTAAATACGAGAATGAATTAGACGCGATTATTGAAGCACTAAACCAGCAAAAATATGACAAAACCGTTGCTCTTATCGGGTCTTTGCAGGAGGCGCATACAGCTGCGCAACAAAATGATCTCCTATTGCCGAATGTGCTTTGTAACCATGTGATAACACAGCCAGTAGGGCAAAAATCGCCCATTGTAATCAAAGCGAACGATGGCTTAACAGCGTCACGCCGAGCTTTAAACTATGTGGTGTACAACTTTGACTCATTGATCACAGGCAAAATGGATATTGCCGGGCTGCTCATTGAAATCAACTATCAAACGTATTCAAAAGATCTGGGTCGCTCTCTGGTAGAGGTGATTCTCACCTATAAGAATCAAAATTTGGAAACCTTTTATTCTTGCGGCATTGATGTGACAGATGAATACCCATTTGTTGATTTCCCACTAAGAAATTTTGTACCCAAAGCAGCCTAATGAGGTAGGGATATGATGATAGATAAGCAAAAGGCTCAAGCTCGACAACCTCAACTGAACGTCGCCCAACGTGCATTGGAAACGTTAAGTGATTCAATAAGTGCCGACATCAGTTCAGATGCAGGTAATACATATACGGAAACTCAAGAATACATCTATGTCGTAGGCCATGTTAACGCTCACTTTCCCAACCTCAGTGTGGAAAAAGAGTTTTATTATGCCTGTGTTCTGACTGGCGTTGATGTGTCGAGCATTCAAGGTGTGGATGATGATGTTGCGCTTGAGAAGCTAAACCAGGACGACGACCTTAACACACTCTTGTTTAAAGGCCTCAGCCAGCCCGAAAATGAATATGTGGCAAGGGAAATGAACTGGTTGTTGAGTAATGTCGACAATAACGAGGTTTATACGTTAATTACCGATTCAGATGATAGCCTACGTCAGTTTATTGCATCACTAGGTTTAGACACTCAGCCAGTAATCCTGGTTGGACAAATGATGCAAGACGGTAGAGTACTTGTGAGCAACTTGATTCCCTGCGACTCTACGGCGGTGAACAAACAGCACTTGGAGTCGCAGAACAACAATATGAAAGAGCTGGTGGAAGAGATCCGTTCGCTCAATAGCAACAATGGCATTCGCAATGAAGATAGGGCGCTAAACTATACGTTGTACAACAATAAGAAGGTGTTTAGTGAATCATATAATCTTTGCTACAACCCTAATCCAAGCGGGCCCAACCCAAATGGCTATCAACTGGTGAATGTCGAAGTCGTCACCAATTGGAGCGGTGATAGGTTGGTTTCTAAACTGATATTTAACTATCAGGGGATCAACACCGGGGCTAAACAAAGTTGGTATTCTACCGTGGATGTCACAGGAGAATACCCGTTTACACTGACGCAGTGGCAACGGTTTTTACCCCAGTATTAGATACTATGTGAAATGTGACATCCCCACGTCATGTGGCTCTTCGACTAACAATATCAGTGGCCCTAATTTTCCGACATGACAATTTCCACGACAATAACGATCAGTCGATGATGGAAACGATTTTTTTGGTTAAAGTGCTCGGTCGTGAGATCGAGCAAATTCTCGCTGGATAAACCAACCACCGATAAAACAACAGCGCGGGCGTCTCAATATTGCTTGCTCTAAGGTTTACTATCAGGAATCTCGTAATCTGCCTGGAATGCCAGATGATCAGCGTGTCCACCCCTCCAACACGTAAATCCTTGCTTTCGTAACAGATAACTCGTTTTTGCCCCATTGCGTGTTTCAGGACAGACCTTACGATACAGCTAGT
>NZ_WXWP01000178.1:0-4327 GCF_009904765.1 Vibrio sp. V39_P1S14PM300 | reverse complement strand
TCCGTTTGGTGTCTCCACCGGAGAAAAGTGGCGGATAGATTTTCTCAATGCAGGGATGTCGGCTATAATGACGGGTCATTTTTATTATCTAAAGAGCACTATGCATCAATATCTTGCGGTTACCTCAAACGGTCTTGAGAACCTGTTAGTTGACGAGCTTATTCAGTTAGGCATTAGCAATCCGAAACCTGTTCAGGCAGGGGTTAAGTTCAAAGCGACAAATGAACAGATCTATCGCTGCTGTTTGTGGAGTCGGTTGGCATCAAGATTTGTGCGTGTGCTGGCCGAGTTTACTTGTCAGGATGACATGGATCTTTACCTGTCAGCGTCTGCGGTCAACTGGGTGAATCATTTCCACAGTTCGAAGAAGTTTGTGGTGGATTTTAATGGTACAAACCGTGAGATTCGAAATAGCCAGTATGGCGCGATGAAAGTGAAAGACGCGGTGGTGGATTGTTTCAATAAGAAAGGTTTATCTCGTCCGTCGATCAGTAAGGATCATGCGGATCTTCGCCTTCATGTGCGCCTGCACAAAGACAAAGCTTTACTCGGTATCGATATGGTCGGTGGTGGTCTTCATCAGCGTGGATATCGGACTGAGTCAGGTCGTGCACCTCTACGAGAGACGCTTGCTGCAGCGATTGTGTTACGAAGCGGGTGGGACGCATCTAAATCCCTGTTAGACCCTATGTGTGGTTCAGGTACTTTGCTTATTGAAGCGGCTTTGATTGCGGCCAATATGGCGCCTGGCGTCATGCGCAAGAAATGGGGTTTTGAAGTGCTAGAAGACTTTGAACCGGATATCTGGGCAGAGATTAAATCCGAAGCGAATGTACAGGCAAGGCGTGGTGTCAAAAAAGTTGACGCTAAGTTTTATGGCTTTGACAACGACCCTCGGGTGTTGAAAACAGCGCGCGAAAATGCCAGACGTGCTGGTGTTGAAGAACTGATTCGCTTTGAACAGGGAGACGCGGCTCAGGTTCGTCGTCCAGAAGGCTTCGAAGAGGGGGTGATCATTTGTAACCCTCCCTATGGTGAACGTTTGGGCACTCATCCGGGATTAATTGCTCTGTACACCGCGTTTGGGGCGCAGCTTAAGTCTCAATTTGGCGGATGCCAGGCATCGATATTCTCCAGTTCAGATGAGTTGTTGAGCTGTTTGCGTATGCGCGCTGATAAACAATACAAATTGAATAATGGTGCGTTACCGTGTCACCAAAAGAACTATTCTATTTCAGCCCGGGTGAGCGAGAATGGCGGCGAGAGTACCAATCAAGAGTCGTTAATTGCGCCTGATTTTGCGAACCGTTTGAAAAAGAACCTGGGTAAAATCGGCAAGTGGGCGAGCAAAGAGAAATTGGACTGCTACCGAATTTATGACGCAGATTTACCAGAATATAACGTAGCGATTGACCTCTATCTGGATAATGTCGTGATTCAGGAATATGCGGCTCCAAAAAACATCCCAGAAGAAAAAGCGAAACGACGCCTGACGGACATTATCCGCGCAACCATTCAGGTGCTTGGGGTAGAAGCTAACAAAGTTGTTTTAAAGGTACGAGAAAAGCAAAAAGGCCGCTCTCAATATCAGAAGCTAGGTCAGGAATCGCAAATGATGGAAGTGCAGGAGTATGGTGTAAAGCTTCTGGTCAACTTACATGACTATTTGGATACCGGCCTGTTCCTTGACCATAAACTGACTCGTCGGAAACTGGGTCAGATGGCGCAAGGAGCTGACTTCCTTAATTTGTTCGCCTATACAGGGTCTGCAACGGTTCATGCTGCATGTGGCGGTGCGAAATCCACCACAACCGTTGATATGTCCAATACGTATTTGGACTGGGCAAAGGAAAACATGAAGCTGAATGGCCAAGTCGGACGTCAGCATCGTTTTGAACAGGCCGACTGTTTGCAATGGTTAGAAAAGGCATCGGAGCAGTTCGATCTGATTTTTATCGATCCACCGACGTTTTCTAACTCTAAGCGTATGGAGCAGACATTCGATGTTCAGCGCGACCACGTACAGTTAATGACAAATCTTAAGCGCTTGTTACGTGCTGGTGGCACCATCGTATTCTCCAATAACAAGCGTCACTTCAAGATGGACATGGACGCACTGACGGAACTGGGGCTGAAAGCACAGAATATTTCGTCTCAAACGTTGCCGCTGGATTTCAGTCGCAACAAACACATTCATAACTGCTGGCTGATTAGTCACAAGGAAGACTGATTTGATTACGTTGTACAGTACAGAAGGATGCCATCTCTGCGAGATGGCATTTGGATTGGTTAAACAATTGGATATGGCAGATGCAGTGCAGGTTATTGATATTGCACTGGATGATGCGTTGTTTTCACGTTACGGTGTCACCATCCCCGTGCTTAAGTACAATGATTCGGAACTCAATTGGCCTTTTGACCTGGAAGAATTAAAAGATTGGTTAGGAAATAATGGCATTACTTACCATCCATAACGGGGTACTCGCATTTGGCGATCACCCGTTATTAGATAATGCAGACTTTACGCTGCAAGAAAATGAACGTGTGTGTCTGGTTGGCCGAAATGGTGCAGGCAAGTCCACGTTAATGAAAGTGTTGGCCGGTGAAGTTCAGATGGACGACGGCAAGCTGCAAATCATGCAGGATGTCATTGTTTCTCGTCTGGAGCAGGATCCGCCTCGTAATCAGGACGGTAACGTTTTTGATTACGTCGCTGGTGGCCTGAAAGAAGTCGGGCATCAACTTAAGATCTATCAGGATCAATTAGATCTGGTGACCGAAGACCCTTCAGAAACCAATATTAACAAGTTATCGCGTATTCAGGAGCAGCTTGAACACTCTGGTGCCTGGCGTTTTGAAGATCGTATCAAAAATGTTCTGAGCGCATTGAAACTGGATGGTCATACCAAGTTGACCGACTTGTCGGGTGGATGGCAAAGGAAAGCCGCCTTGGCCCGGGCGTTGGTGAGCGACCCGGATGTCCTGTTGCTGGATGAGCCGACCAACCATCTGGATGTCACGACCATTGAATGGCTCGAGGGTTTTTTGAAGGACTTTCGTGGTTCTATTATCTTTATTTCTCATGATCGAGCCTTTATTAAATCGATGGCGACACGTATCGTTGACCTGGACCGAGGCCAATTGAGTTCTTTCCCGGGCAATTATGAGAATTACCTGGTAGAGAAAGAAGAGATGCTGCGTGTCGAAGAGATGCAAAACGCGGAATTTGATAAAAAACTCGCTCAGGAAGAAGTTTGGATTCGTCAGGGCATTAAAGCTCGTCGTACGCGTAATGAAGGCCGGGTAAGAGCACTGAAGAAACTGCGGGAAGAGCGTCAAAGTCGTCGTGATGTGCAAGGCAAAGCCAATATTCAGATCGATGATGCATCACGCTCTGGTAAGATCGTATTTGAAGCTGAGGATCTCAGCTACAGCATTGACGGTCAGAAGATCGTATCGAACTTCAGTTTTAATGTGATGCGTGGGGAGCGTATTGCACTGATTGGCCCGAATGGTTGTGGCAAAAGTACCCTGTTGAAAATTCTGCTGGGCGATCTTCAACCGGATTCCGGTCGATTGCATTGTGGCACCAAGCTGGAAGTGGCGTATTTTGATCAATACCGTGAGATACTCGATCCAGAAAAATCCGTCATCGATAACCTTGCTGATGGCAAGCAGGAAGTTATGGTTGCTGGACGTCAGCGTCATGCTTTGAGCTACCTCCAGGATTTTCTGTTCGCGCCTAAACGCGCAAGAACACCCGTAAAAGCGTTATCTGGTGGGGAAAAGAACCGCTTGCTTCTCGCACGTATTTTCCTTAAACCCAATAATTTGCTGGTGCTCGATGAACCAACCAACGATTTAGATATCGAAACGTTGGAACTTTTAGAAGATTTACTTGCCAATTATCAGGGCACGTTACTTTTAGTCAGCCACGATCGTCAATTTGTCGATAATACGGTCACGACAAGCTGGATTTTCGAAGGCGATGGTGAGATTGAAGAGTTTGTTGGTGGATATCATGACGCTCAACAGCAGCGTTTGCAGGTGCGTAAGGCTCGTTCGGCTGATAACGCACCCAAAACGCAGCAACGAGTTGAAGAAACTCCCAAAACAACGCAACAGAAGCCTAAGTCGAAAAAGTTATCGTATAAACTACAGCGCGAACTAGAGGCTTTGCCTGCGCGTTTGGAAGAATTAGAAACCGAGATAGAAACGCTACAAGAGCAGGTGAATTCGCCGGAGTTCTTTAGTCAGCCTGTCGATACCACCCAATCTATCTTGGATCAGCTCTCCGCTACGGAGCAGGAATTAGAAAGTGCATTTG
>NZ_WXWP01000047.1:0-4343 GCF_009904765.1 Vibrio sp. V39_P1S14PM300 | reverse complement strand
TCCCACGTCAATTAGAGTTGACATTCTATAAAATTAATCCATGTTATTTTATAGAGTAAACAATAATTTTTTTTAATTAATTCATTACGTTACATTTAATTAACAAATATATAACAACTAATCATTACACAGATTTATCAATAAAATTCAATGACTTGCGCACCAAAAAAGTGCATGATTCACCCACCAAAAAAGCGGTCAATTTGTAACCTACTGAAATAAATAGTGATATTTTATGCAGACCCAATGCGAGGCTAACACATCCTACGATCCTAAAAGTGGCCGGAAGCATGCAGTTGCAAGGCGTGTTCTGAACAAAAATTCGCAAGTTTGGCACTACTTTTTACGAGCACTCAAACCCAGATTGAAAAGACAATGAGGAAGAGAAGAAAAAAGAGCCTCCGTGATACGGAGGCTCAGGCCATCATTACAACAGAATAAAAATACCCGCCAGACAAGCGCTCATCAGATTGGCCAGTGTACCGGCCAATACGGCTTTGATGCCCAGGCTGGCCACTTCCGAACGACGCTCTGGCGCGATCACGCCGATTGAACCCAATTGGATAGCAATCGAGCCAATGTTGGCAAAGCCACACAGTGCGAAAGTAATGATGATTTGCGAGTGTTCTGACAACAAAGCTTTGTGCTCGACAAAATCAATAAAGGCAACGAATTCGTTCATGACGATCTTCTGGCCAATGTACGATCCGGCCATCAGCACTTCGTCTGCTGGCACGCCAATCACCCATGCCAGTGGCGAGAACAGGTAGCCGAAAATTGCCTGCAACGTAATACCTGCAAATCCGAACACTTCCCCCAGGCTCTCAAGGCCTGTGTTCACCATGGCAATCACACTGACAAACGCAATCAACATAGTACCAACGGCCACGGCAACCTTCATGCCGTTCATCGCGCCACTTGCTAGCGCATCAATAACGTTACTCTCCTGAGCTTTGTCCATCGCAATGTCTGACTGGTCAACCGCTGTTTCGCGCTCCGGTACAATGATCTTGGCCATCATCAGGCTGCCCGGCGCTGCCATAAAGCTGGCGGCAATCAGATATTTCAGATCCACACCCAGCCCGGCGTATCCACCCAATACACTACCGGCAACTGACGCCATACCACCGGCCATTACAGCAAACAGTTCGGAGCGGGTCATGCGGGCCAGGAAAGGACGGACTAAAAGCGGAGATTCACCTTGAGAGAGGAAGATATTACCAGTGGCCACCAAAGATTCGGCTTTACTGGTTCCAAGAAATTTTTGAATACCGCCACCAATGAACTCGATGACTTTCTGCATGATGCCCAGATAATACAAGGCAGAGATAAGGGCGCTGAAGAAAATGATAATAGGAAGGACGCGGACAGCGAAGATAAAACCAGAACTTGCAAGATCTCCGAAGAGAAAACGGATGCCTTCATCGGCAAAACCAAGGAGGCTGGAAACACCGCTACTGAGGCTGGTCAGAGCCGCTTGTCCCCATGGGAAATAGAGCACTAGGGCTGCAAACCCAACCTGGAGCAGCAGGGCTCTGGAAACCGTCTTCCAGTTGATGGCTCTGCGACTCTCTGACAACAGGATCGCGCATATCAACAGGACAACGATGCCGATTAATCCAAATACAACATTCATGTAAAGATCACCTTATACAAGCTTTGGGGAACGTAGCTGGTCCGGTCCGTGGGGTCATTCACTTTCCATGTGACGGCTTGTATTGGCTGAGCGAAGGCTCATAACCGGGCGGCAAGTATAGCCATCGTAACGAGATATTCATCACATATTTTTGCGCAAACGTTCAAGCGTTCAAATAACCACCAGCACAGAACAAAAATCATACAAACCGATTCACCCATCGCTACCGATCACACTGAATTATTGGTTGTATGGATTGAGCGTCATTGAAGTTGAACGTAGATCACACTAAGGCATGAATTCGAGATGCAAACTTTCGAACGAATGGCAAGGGACAGGAACTAGTACTAACGTTATTTTTGTAAGTAATGCCTTCAATTCTATTATCTCGCTAACAGCGTCGGCTTAAATAGGTAATCAAAGTAGGCCTCACCATCACGGTGAGGCCTTCTCATACGGAGATATAATTTGTTTCAGATAAGGCGGGCCATCCGTCGGTTTCTCGCCCGTCTAATCAACGTCTCAGAAATGGTCAGCAGTAAGCCAACCCAAATAAATGCGAAACTGACCGCCTTTACACTGTCGAAGATCTCACCAAAAAACCACACCGCCAACAAAAACTGGATACTCGGTTCAATGTACTGCATCAAACCCACAGTCGACATGGTCGTTAGGCGCAGCGCAATCGAATAAAACACCAGCGGCCCAAGCGTCATTGGCGCCGCACCGGCGTATAATGCCAGCGTTTCCCACCCTGAATTCAACGACACGGCGCCGACACTGACGTGTTTGAACAACAAGTACATAATGGCCAAAGGCGCGAGCGTAGTAGCTTCCACAAACAAGCTTACGCTCCAGGTGTACTGAATTTTCTTCTTACACCAGCCATACAAGGTGAAGAAAATCGCCATAACCAATGCAACGTAGGGGACCTGCCCGTACTGGTATACCTGATAGGACAGACCAATAAATGCCAGAAATAACGCGAGTTTCTTTCCGGCTGAGATGGTCTCTTTTAAGACAAAAATCCCGAGCGCATTCATGGTCAGCGGGCTGATAAAGAACCCCAAACTGGCGTCAATCACCCGCTCGTGAGTCATCGCCCAGGTGAAAGCAACCCAAGAGATTGACATCAGGCTGCTGCCGAGAAAGGCATACCACAATGATCGTTTGTCTTGCAGTAACGTCTTCAGATCAGATAGCTTGCCAAACAGCGTCACAATCAACCAGGCAACAGGGACAGACGCGATCAAACGCACGGCCAGTAACTCATCCGGCGCGGCCGCGGGCAAATGTTGGTAATAAAGCGGTAGCAGGCCCCAGAGGACAAATGAAAGCGCTGCCATCCAGTTTCCAATCATAACTGGTGACACATCAATACCTTAAAGTGACGAGATTGATCGCGATTTTAACCCCTTTTCACTGGCTGTAAAGCGAATTACCGCTTTTCATCAGGGGCCATGAAGCGATTCAGAAATAAGCGCAAGTTACCCGGCATTATGAAGAAAAAACCGGCCGTCTTTCAATCAATAAGAACATGGTAATCTGGCAGTGAATCGTTACAATAGCGGCCTTTTGTTCGACTACCCCGGAGAGCCACATGCAAACGGATTACACTTTGACCAACCTACAATCAATGCCCAGAGAAGAGCTGGAGACATTCAGTATGCGCATGTTGCATCGACTGGTACCGGAAGAGTCTGCCAGTGAGTTGTTTACCTTTGATGCCGAAGAGACAGAAAACGAAGAGCGCCTGCAGGCAGCGAAGTTTGACGCAATGTTACGTTTGCATGCAATAGCGTTGAGCGAGTTACCGGCTTTATTTGGTGAATCGAACAATGCTCAGCAGAATATCGTACGCATGAGCCGTTTACTACTGTGGCATTTCTATGCAGTCTCGTTTAACTTGGAAAAAGTCATTAGTCTGGAAACGCACTGCAACCATGTGGAAGTGCTCCTCAAATCAGCCCCTTCCGATGCATTTGGTTGGGTTAAAGCACTCACTGAGCTACTGCATCAGTACGCTGAACTGAACCAGCCAAAATAGTATCTTCAGCCCGTCGGAAAGACAGGCTGAATCGCGGCGCCGTCCTAGTCGTTTTTCAGAACTACCCGGGCATTCTTCGCTTGTACCGGGCGGTTATTGTGTCCCATCACATCCATCAACTGTTGAGTTTGCTCTCCGGCCAGTTGCTGTGGCTGTTTGACCACCAACCAGCGTACGCCTT
Organism: Vibrio sp. V39_P1S14PM300; assembly: GCF_009904765.1. Classification (NCBI taxonomy): domain Bacteria; kingdom Pseudomonadati; phylum Pseudomonadota; class Gammaproteobacteria; order Vibrionales; family Vibrionaceae; genus Vibrio; species Vibrio sp. V39_P1S14PM300. The sequence continues at coordinate 479 of NZ_WXWP01000047.1, read as the reverse complement.
CACTGCAAGGAGGTGTGGTCAATGAACCGTTGAACCGATAGTAATGTGCCAGTTTTGGCAATAATGATGCAACCGGGAAAGATGGGTTAAGTTTCACGCTTTCCCCTTTGCCCGGCAAGGTGTCTGTCAGTTGAGTCATCTGTGGGTTCTCGGCGCCGTTATCAAACATTACGGCCAGTACCGCCAAATTCCCACTGCGATCTGAGTGAACAAAATGCGCTTCCAACGGGTATTGCTTACCGCGGATCAGATTTTCAGACGGGGTATGGAAGTGGAACTGCAGTAATTTGTACGTCGTGCCATCAAGAGACAGGGTATTGTCACCCGACACCTCGGCCTGAAGTGTGTGGCCGTTATTGGTTAATGCAGTCACATTTCCCTGGTAGGTAATCTCGAGATCCTTGAGATCCGCGTCCACCGCTCCACTGATGTCGATCGGGCTCTGGTTTTTGCCCTCGGCACAGGTCGCCGATACATTG
>NZ_WXWP01000237.1:0-4389 GCF_009904765.1 Vibrio sp. V39_P1S14PM300 | reverse complement strand
CCCATATATTATCGAAGAAATATTAGGACATTCTCAAATCAGTAAGTTGGTGGAAGCGGTCGTCAGGCCAGCCGCTTTTGATGCAAATATTGAGCAACAGCGTCAAGTAAAAAAGGAGCATCACAAAAAGGCAGCGTACGTGTATATGATTAGTTCTATCAAAGGCACGGTCAAATCGAATCCCCTCCCCGACTTGCAGAGTATCGCCGGCGTGGTTTCGGCGAAATATCATTTTGGAGTCGGTGATGTACAACACAAAACTGTGGATTTGTTGACAGCACCAGGCGTTATAACTGTCATTGGGGAAGACAGCAAAGACCTAGAAGCGGCGATTGATGAAATCAGAACTCGCGAACAAGCTTTTTATGATAAGGGATTGGATGCAGTTTGTATTGGTTCATCTCTTGATCAAGATCTGACCTCATTGGTTGAAGCTACCCAGCGAACCTTCCCTTGGTATGAACAGATAAACCCAGTTGATACTAAGGAGCCTTTTACCATCAAGGATTTGCCGTTTATTGATGAGAAAGTCTTGACCCAGCATTACTACCACGCTGAGCATGATTTTGAATCAGCAGATGCCTACTTAACATCAGGGACCACGTCGGGGAAAAGGAAGAGGATCCTTTACGCTCCATCAGACCAAGATATTTACCTGCGACAAAGGAAAAAGATAATACAACAATTTTGCGGTGAGGGTTATAAGACAGCGTGTGCTGATCTCGGGACTGGGCACGCAGCGTCGACAGCAGGGGAAATATTTCGCTTGATGGGTTGCGAGACAGAGTTGATCGATTTTACGCGCCCCATTGGAGAGCATATTGAGGTCTTAAATCGCTTCAACCCAGATATTTTCTTCACTATGCCAATGATTTTAGATGCGCTCATCGCCACAGAGGAAATGACGGCAAAACCTAAAAAAATTATTGTACTGGGCGATGTCGCGAGTTTGGCTTGGCAGGAAAAAGTGGCGACGTTTTTCGGCATTTCAACCGACGATATTTTGGACTTGTTCGGCAGCATTGAAATTGGCTCTATTGCGTTCTTTAATCATGACATTGGCAGGTACCAGTTTGATGACTACATCTTGCCAGAGGTTGTGGATGCTAACATTCTGTATCCAGAAGCAAAATACAATGGGTCTGGTGAAATACTACTGCTCACATCTTTTGCCCGAGCGTATTTTCCCGCTGTTCGCTTCGTAACAAACGATTTGATTGAGGGCTTTGAATGCATCGAGCATCAAGGAAAGAACATTTATACTTTTCGGCGCTGTCTTGGGCGTTATTCTGGCGAATTTAAGCATGGCGAGAAAATTAATCTAGCAGATATAACGACAGCAATCGCATTGCATGCCCCATACAAAGCATATGACTTAGATGACTCTCAAGGAGGACTGGTTATTCGCATTGCTGACCCGGATTTAAGTGAGCAAAAAAAAGCAGCAATTAAACGCGAGTTGTTCAGACTCAATCCAGACATATCTGAGATGGTCTCCTCAGGATTGGTCGGGGATATTAAAGTAATTTCCGTATCCGAAGGTGAGATCAGCTGTGCCGTTAGCAAACGTCGATATAAGTCGTAGTTGGAGAATAAGTCATGTGTGGAATTGCAGGTATTAAACACTTAGGTAAGCTAGGCAAGGACAGCGATCGTTTGCAAGCGATGCTAAAAGCATTATACCACAGGGGGCCTGACCAAGAGGGGCTCTACCAAGATAGCCAGATCCAGATGGGTATGCGTCGGCTTAAAGTGGTCGCACTTGAAAACGGTGTGCAGCCTTGCTTCAGCGACAATGGTCGGTATGTCATCGTCTTCAACGGTGAGATATACAATTACGTTAGCTTGAGAAATTCTCTGAAAGAGAGGGGTTTGAAGTTCACAACCGATTCAGATGCTGAAGTTATCGTGAACTTATATCAAGAATACGGCAATGATTTCTATCATAAGCTGGAGGGTATGTTCGCTGCGGCAATATACGATACCCAGGATCATTCTGTACTTTTGGTGAGAGACAGGGCTGGCAAGAAACCTCTCTATTACAGTTATGAAAATGGGATCTTGTGTTTCTCATCCGAGATGCGTTCTTTGCTTAAAAGCGGCTTTGTGGACCGGCAGCTTAACCATTCGGCTGTGGATTATTTTTTGAAGTACCGTGTGATGCCAAATGATCAAAGTATATTCGACACGGTTCATAAAGTGCCGGCGGGATCGAGTGTCAGATTTAGTGATGTAGGCACCACAGAAACTAAACATTGGTCAGTAGATTACTCGCCAAGTATTGTTAGGCGTACTGAGTCGGAGTGGATTGAAGAAGTTGATTCTGTACTCAACAAATCAATAGAGAAACGGTTACTAGCAGAAGTGCCGGTTGGCACAATGCTAAGTGGCGGCTTGGACTCCAGCTTAGTTACTGCCATCGCACAAAAGCAAGGTACGATCCACAACCTTAAAACTTTCTCAATTGGCTTCCGTGACGCGGCGTTTTCTGAATTGGAATACGCAAGAAGATTGGCTAAAGAGCTTGGCACCGAACACTATGAGTATGTAATTGAGCCGGAAGAGGCTATGCAGGCAGCCCATGAATTGGTATGTCATTTTGGTGAACCGTTTGCGTTTCCATCGTCTATTGCGAGCTATTTTATGTTCAAATTGGCTAGGGAGCATGTCACTGTGGTTCTGGGAGGCGATGCTGCAGATGAATTATTCGGTGGTTATGCAAGATATCAACTGATCCAGCATTTTCCAGACATCCCGCCAGAAATGGGTTTACCACGGAAAGTTGACCTTAAAGGTGGGGACTGGAGTCATCTCAGTTTCCCGCAGTTTTACCAATCATTGTTAACCGATGGCCTTGATAGCGACAGTAGAGCGGCTCTGTATAGTCCGGAATTTAAACAGCACCTTGCCCAAGAACGAAATATAAGCAAATGTCAACGCTACGTACAGCAATTATCCTCGGACTCTAAGAATTACCTGGATGTTGCGATGGAGTATGACTTTAACCATTGGATGAATGAAGCTCAGCTGGTAAAAGTTGACATTGCATCTATGGCAAACTCGCTCGAGGTTAGGACGCCATTTCTTGATAGGTCGTTGGTAGCGTTAGCTACTTCCATGCCAATAGATTTCAAATTGCGAGATGGCAGGGAAAAACATGTACTTTATCGGGTCGCAGAGAAATATCTACCTAATTTTATTTTGGAGAGGAAAAAACAAGAGCTAGCGGTTCCTTTGGAAAAATGGCTGTTGAACAATATTAAAGGGCAGGTGACAGATACGTTGTTGAGTGAAAAATCGCTCAACAGAGGACTGTTTGATTGTGCGGCATTGACTAAGTTTGTCTCTGAATTTAAACCGGAAAACAGTTACGCAATCTGGACCCTGTATATGTTGGAAGTTTGGTTTTTGAGAGTGTTTGAACAGGAGTAATAACGAAGATGCGCGATATGTATTTTATTGGGGTGCTAATGGTGATGCTCTACATAGGCATTGCTTCTACACAGAGTGTGGTACTCAATATTTGGCTTGTTTCGACAAATGTATTTGTGATGGTAGCCCTGAGTTTTACAATTGCCACAGGGTTCTTTTCACTTGTTGCGTTGTTAAAGCAGCCTCAATCTTATCGGGCGTTACAGAAAGATTGGAAAATGATTGTGGTATTTAACGTGGTCACCGTGTGTAATTGGTTGTTTTATTTCCTGTCCGTCAAGTACCTTGAACCCTCTGTTGCTGTCACGATTACACAGGGCTTTGGCCCTGTTGTCATGACTGTGTGGTTGCTAGCGAGAAAGGAACGTGTGTCTAAGTTTACCCAAGTTTGCCATTTTATCGTTTTTTGCGCTATTGTGGTGCTGTGTGTTTACGTTTTTTCTAGTCGCTCAACGTTAAGTGTATATAGCCAATCCCAAATACTGTTAGGTCTGCTCTTTGCTCTACTATGTTGTATCAGCATTACCGCAACCGTAGTCATCTCCAAGAAGTTTGCTACTAACCAAGTGCCAGCGACGACAATGCTCTCTATTCGCTTTCCACTACTGATTTTAGTATCGGCTGCCTTCATCCCCTTCCAAAAAGGTGTAACATTGAATGTTGAGGATATCTACGCCATTCTGGCTGTGTCGCTTGTGGGAGTATGCACGTCAATTTATGTCTTGCAAAAAGGCATTGAAATGACCTCTCCGTTGGCGGTATCGACGTCATTGGCGGTATCGCCGCTTGTCGTGTTAGGGATTCAAAGAGTACTAACTGACTACCCGCCTTCTAGATTGTTGCTGTTTTTGGTTTCGTTGATTGTCCTAGTTTCTGTTATTTCCTTAGTGTATGAAGGAAATCAAGTAAAAATAGTAGAATGTAAAGCCGATTAAGAAAATAGAGTGTATTTAATAT
>NZ_WXWP01000157.1:0-4390 GCF_009904765.1 Vibrio sp. V39_P1S14PM300 | reverse complement strand
TCTTAAACATAAGACGGCAGGCAAGAATGAATTATCTATAATTTGTGTATTGTCGGTTAAGAAAAACATCCATTGGTGCTATTGCTGGCTTTCACAAATTTGTGCGTCAACGCAACGCATTGGTTGGTCTCGCGCAGCATCAATCACTAAGTACAAACAACGTCTTCATTGGCCTAAAGACAATTTTTACAGCGAGGGATAGACAATGTTTAGGTCTGTAAGTCAACTGTGCTTTTCACTGGTCATCATTTCATTTATCGTTGCCTGCCAACCTAAGGATGACAGTAAACTGGAGTCCGAGATCGCCTCACTCAGAGATGAAGTCAAGCAGCTACAACAAGATGTCGCCGATATCAACACTCAGGTCGACGAGATAAAAACCGCGGCTGCGGAAGCGAAGACACCTAAGTCGAGAATACTGCCTAACCAGCCAGACTTTGACGGTAACGGTCAGATCCCTTCCATGGGAGAAACTAGTGCTAATATTGCCATCATCGAGTTCTCCGATTTCCAGTGTCCATATTGTAAACGTTATGTAGACCAAACGTTCGCCAAAATTAAAGACAACTACATTGACTCGGGAAAATTACGCTACCTCGCTAGGGATTTCCCTTTGAAATTCCATCCTCAGGCGAAAAGCGCTGCCGTAGCCGCAGTCTGTAGCTTTCAACAAAACGCGTACTGGCCGATGCGGGATTCATTGTTTGCGAACGTCCGCCAGTTGGGTGACGAGCTGTATCAGAAAGCGGCTGGTGAGCTGTCTCTGGACATGACTAAGTTCACTGCGTGCCTCAGCGATCCCAAAGTGGTAGAAAAGATCAATGAAGATATTACCTTAGCGACGTCTTTAGGTGTTCGAGGCACCCCGAGCTTTCTTATCGGCCGGATTGAAAACAACGAAATGGTTGAACCCAAACTGGTTGTTGGCGCGCAGGACTACCGGGTTTTCTCTGCTTTGTTCGAGCAACTGCTAGCAGAAGAAGCCAAACCCTAGAGTTCATCTCGCAAAATCTATGTAAAAAAGAGGCAATGGACGTACACCATTGCCTCTTAGGTTGTGCTATTTGTCACCTGCTGACATCGTCTACCTTTTGCCTTTGCCCTTGTTACCACCGCCGCTCTCAGAACCACTCAGACTGACCGAGACGGTCGCTGTCGCGGTTTTATCCCCATCACTGATGGTGTAGGTAAACGTATCACTGCTCTTAAAGCTTTTAGCTGGCGTGTAACGCAGTTGTCCATCCGCGGTAATTTGAACCGATCCTTTCGCTCCCTGAGTCACGCTGACAATGGTCAAGGTGTCCCCTTCAGGATCGCTGTCGTTGGCCAGGACATTAATCAACATCGCGTTCTTAGAAGAAAGCGTAATCGCATCGTTCACGGCGACTGGCGATGTATTAACAGCGTTGGCAATAACATAACTGGCCGATCCACTACTGACTAAATTAGTTTGTTCGGTATTTTGCGCTTTGATAAGAACGTTATACGTCCCCTCTGACGCTGTCGCCGCCGACGTTACGTTAAGCCTTACCGTTGCACTCTGACCTGGATTCAGGGTCACGTTGCTGTTTGTCGCACTCCAGCCTGCAGGCAACTCAGCGAACACATTAAAGGTTGTTGCGGTGCAGTCTGAGTTATCCTGATTGGTCACCGTCACGTTATAAGCCACGGAGGTACCCGCTTCGACCTCGCCAGAGGTCGACGAGATACTCATTCGAGGAGCCACTGATTCACAAACCGGCGCGGTAGCCGCCACAGAATAACGCTCTTCAGCACTACTACGATAACTGATGTCTGCGGTATTGAATGCGTTCACATCTACGAGATAAACCCCTGCTGACGCATCAATAGCGGATGTAACATTCAGCTTCACAGACGCCGTCCCACCCGGTGCCAGCGTCACTGTGTTGCTATCTGCACTCCAACCGTCAGGAACGCTGGCGATCACATCGACAACGGCCGCATCACACAACTCACTATCCTGGCTGGTCAGTGTCGCGATATAACTGACTGTAGTTCCCGGCGCCACGTCACCACTTTGACTTGCTGTAAGCGCCAATGTCGGACTTGCCAATACACACGTCGCAACTGGTGCTTCGACTGTATAGTTTGCGGTCACCTGACCTCGATAGTTGCTATCAGCACTGTTTATTGCCTCGATTGCGAGGCTATATGAACCTGCCGCCGCGGTGTCACTCGACGTGATACTTAACGTTGCGGTATCACTGCTTCCCGGCGCAATACTCAGCGTCGCGTCGTTTGCAACCCATCCAGCAGGAACATTTGCCGACACATTGAAATCAGACGCTGAACAGCCATTACCATCATTGTTTTTCACCATCAGATTGTAACTGACAGTGCTTCCTGCAATACCATCAGAGGCCGAGCTCGAAGACACGGTCACTGTCGGATTGCTCTGTGTGCAAGTCTGTTCGGAAAAACTGACATGTACACTGGCACCGGTACTGTTTGCCCACTCAGTCGTAATCGTGACACCCGCTTCAGAATCGGTATAGCTACTGCCTGCCAAAAGCGAAGAATCATCTAAATCACGCAATCCGCTATCAGGTATCATATCCAATAATAAGTTACTCTGGATATTGCCTTCGGTAGCCAAGTGAAAAGTGACGCCATCGGTAATTCCGCTTTTCCCTTCAATAAAACTATCAAAGCCTATCGGCTGCCGATACTCAATATAGTACCAAGTTGGTTGACCCGTAATTTCATCAGTGCCGCGACGAATTTTCAAACCTTTAGCTGCACTACCATGATTCGACTCATACGGTTCCAGTTGATATGTTCCTTCAGTTTCAACTGTGACAATGTCTCCTGTATTGGAACTTAACCAGCCTAGTTGCTCTTTACTAAAAACGTTAAAGTGTCCAGTAATACCGGACATACCCATAATATCTAACGCGTCTCCGTATTCCGCGGAAGCACAGCGGTCACCAATAATATCAGCACCACAATCTAGGTCTTTAGCATGGTGTAAACCAAAATTATGTCCCAGCTCATGACCAACAGTTCGCAAGCTCAATGAACCGTTTATATATGCTTTAGACGGCTCACCACCGACGGTACCTTTCCCTGTCCAGCCACACGATGTATTTTCAGGAAAAATGTAAACCACTCGCGTATAGGCACTAGTGTCATATCCTTCATTTTCAGCTGCTTGTTGTGCGTTTGTGTGAATACTCCATGTATCACAAGTGGACGAAATAGGTAGCGTGTAGTACCCCAAAACATCGCCAGTAAGCCAGACCTGATTCTCAGAATTTTCTTTGTAAAAATCATTCACCGTGCCAAAAACAAGCTCTCGAGTTTCCTCAGTTGTCCACGGTTGTTGAGTATTATCCTGAAAATTCACCAGCATCACTAACGTGCGTTGCTCACCTAAAGTTTTTGTTGCTTCGGCGTTTGTAAAATCAGTTGTAGAAGTCGTTGTGGTCCCATCAGCTAGTATATTCAGGCTGTCTTGCTCGTTGTCCAGTACAAGAGATTCTGATCTGTTGTCACTGCTTTTAAACCGCCAACCTTTCGCGCGCACTTTCATTCCAGATTGCATCTTATGCGACTGTGAGTGGTTCGCTGAGTGGATTTCAATACGGCCGTGTTCTGTTTTCAGAATCTGGCGCATGCGACTTTTGCTGTGATCAGCGTAGTCTTCGTAAAAGACTTCCAGTTCACCGTCTAGCTCCTGCAGCTCTTCTAAGAAAGCCTGCGCTTCATCTGGCAGCTCTTCTCGCTCTTTCGCAGTCAGAAGCATACTCAAAGCACCTTTTGGATCCGACTTTACAAGTTCGGCCATCAGGGTCTGACGTTGCGCCGCCAAATTCAGTAATTGGTTCAGAGACTGAGCTTTATCGAATTGGCCAGCCGCACGATAATCAGCCAAAGCTTTAGCCAATGCCCGAGTTTGCTGCTTGGCGATATGACGTTTTTGATTTACTTCATGGGCCGCGCCGTTTTGACCAGCATGATGCTCATGGTTATGTTTCAACGTTGAACCACCTTGCGCAACCGGATCTGCGGACGCTGTGCCAGTAGTCAACAGAGTAACTGCACCTACCAGTGCCAGAGCATGTCGCTTGCGAAAGCGAGAAGTGAAAATGTCGGATCGAAAAAAGAGATTAAACATACTTAAATTCTTAGGGTCTTTTAACTCATGAGCCCTAATTTGACACAGCAACAAAACGGCAGGCGCTAGAAGGCCACCGTATACATTGACCGGGTATGAATTAGAGCATTAGGATTGTTAAGGAGTTAATTATTCTAGTATTTGAAAAATTGAATCTTGTCGGCCAATAAATGACACGATGATTCAACCCATAAGAAACCTGATTCTAATTTAAAAATTCAACTCATATAAACCTAGTTAATGATGCATATA
>NZ_WXWP01000135.1:0-4411 GCF_009904765.1 Vibrio sp. V39_P1S14PM300 | reverse complement strand
TTTAAAGATACTAGTAATAATACATACTCATTCTCGAATAATGGTTATTAAGATTCATTGTCTCAGCGTGGTTGGCAACCTAGCTCTAGATACTCATTCAGGTACTCATTCGTGAAACCCGCGCCCACTTCCTTGTGTTAGCCTTGACAACTCATCCAATGGCTAATTTTGTCTCCGAAAAACGCAGCTTTTTCTGGCGTGGACTGGCTAAAAAGTACGCCAAGGTTAATGGTCCCAATCTCCCCATATACATCATAAAGATGATAATCAGTTCACCCGATTCGGAGAGCTGACCAGTTAAGCCACGAGATAACCCCACAGTACCTAATGCAGAAACCGCTTCAAACACGACATCTAACATCGGGGCACTTTCCGTCAAGAGTAATGCGAAGATGGCTAACCACGTCACCACAACAGAAATCATCGTCAATGCAAGGGCTTTACTGATCGTGTCTTTTGCAATTTCACGTTTAAACACATAAATTTGCTCATCACGACGTAAGTAAGCGTAAGTCGATAAAATCAACACCATAAAGGTCACGACTTTGATACCGCTTGCGGTACTCAAAGAGCCGCCACCAATGAACATCAGCACCAGAATAATCGCGGTTGTGGCATCTTCGAGTTGGTCAATAGCGAGTGTATTAAAGCCTGCGGTTCGTGGGGTCACCGCCTGAAACCACGAGGCCAGCCACTTACTGAGTTCGCTGAGTGGCGCTAATGTGTTGGGGTTATCGCGCTCTATTAGATAGATTGTTATCACAGCAACGGCATTGATAAGCACGGTTCCCGTTATCATCATGCGGCTATAAACCGTCAGCTTTGACCACCGACGGTTTCGCTTTAAATCCATCCAAACCAAAAAGCCTAACCCGCCAATGATAAATAGTCCTGTAATCGTCAGGTTAACGACGGGGTCATCCACATAAGGCATTAAGCTATCAGCACTTAAGGCAAACCCGGCATTATTAAACGCACTGACGGTATAGAAGAAACCGTGAAATAAACTGGTTGCCCAGCCAAGTTCATCGCTCCAATACCAGGTCAGTATGGTCATCCCAACCAGTTCGACGGTCAGAGCAAACATCAGCACGGATTTAGCGGTCACAACAAGCGTCGAGGAGTCGGTTTGATTGAAGGCTTCTCTTGCGACGGTACGCTCTAAAAAACCAATTTTTCCTCCCAAAGCAATCAAGGTCACAATGGCAAAGGTCATGAGTCCGAGACCACCACACTGAATGAGTAAAGCGATGACAACTTGCCCAAATAAGGTGAACTGAGTGCCTGTATCAACCACCACTAGCCCTGTCACCGTTACTGCTGAGGTAGCCGTGAACAAACTCTGTATCCAAGTGACAGGCTCATGAGCAGCAATAGGCAGTTTGAGTAATGCCGTACCCAGCAGGATGAGCAGCAAAAAGCTACCACTTAAAATCAGTGGCGGCGCACCAACTATTTTTTTTCCTGACTTTGGTTTACGTTCTATCGGCGTGATAGAGGGGTGCCACAATACCATGTCACACCAACCTTGGAGCGAGATACTTGAGCTCAGCGCGAGTACCGCACAACAGAATGATATCATTCGCTTTCAAGATAAAATCATGACCAATCTGATTACGCACGTCTTGTTCACGTTTGATGAGGACAGTTTGCACACTGCCTTTGGCATCACCAAGAACTTGTCCAATCGGTGTGTCGTGTAACGATGCTCTGATATGAATTTCAACCACATACAAGCCATGACCTAGGGACAAGTAGTTATTCACCATAGGGTAGTTTAGTGCCTGAGCGACACGCACGCCCATTTCCTCTTCAGGGTGAATAATACGTTGAACGCCAAGTTTCGACACAATGGTGTGATGTGCTTTGGTACTGGCCTTAACCCAAATCTCTTTAACACCGAGATTTTTCAATGCCAAAGTGCAAAGCAAACTTGACTGCATGTCTTCCCCAATCGCGATCAATACCGCTTCACTGTTGCCAAGATCTAATTCACGCAGCGCATTCTCATCGGTGGAGTCACAAATAATGGCTTGCGTTAACTCCTCGACATATTTCTCAACAATTTTGGGGTCGCGATCAACGCCCGTCACAGTGTGTCCGAGATGGATCAGTTCAAGACTGGCCGCGATACCAAAACGTCCAAGTCCAATGACAGTAAAATGTGCCATGACAATACCTTTACTATTTTTTCCAAAAGTGTGGCAATAACCTGGCTAACACCGTGAAATATTCCAGTCGGCCAAGGATCATTGTCAGATTTAATATCCAGATGCCTGCATCAGAAACAGCTTTAAACATTTTTGTCAGCAAGCCAAACGGGGCCCTTAATACTTATCACGGGTAACCTCCATCGAAACTAAGCGGTAGCCGATCCCTGATTCGGTTTTAATGAGCTGTTGTTGGTCTGCGCTGTCGTTGAGCTTTTTGCGCAACTGGCTAACCAGTACGCGCAGATAATGGGTATCGTCGGTATGACTTTCGCCCCAAACCTCTCTCAATAAATCCGTTTGCTTCACAAGTTGCCCAGATGTAATCATGAGCATTTCAAGAAACGCAAACTCCTTTTTGGTCAGGACGACTTCTGTATCAGAAAGCCAACATTGATGTGTGCTCTTTTGCAGTTTGAGCACACCAAAATCTAAGATATCTTCGCTAAAATGCTCACTGACCAAGTCTCGCAGTAGTACCTTAATCCGTACAATAAGTTCTTTAATGCCAAACGGCTTACTGAGGTAGTCATTAGCCCCCGCTTCAAGCAAGCGGATCTTCTCTTCTTCTTGGTCGCGTGCCGTTAGGATGAGCACAGGCGTTTTACTTGACTGACGGATCGTCGATAGGAACTCGATACCATCGCCATCAGGCAACCCCAAGTCGAGCACCACTACATGCGGCTGAACACGCTCAAAATGCTCTTTTGCCGTCGCTAACGAGTCTGCTCCCACGTAATCAAAGCCTTCAGCCGCTAATGAAATGCGCATAAAAATTTGGATTTGAGGCTCATCATCCACCACCAGTATTTTGTAGTTCACTTACTGATCTCCTTGTTGACTGCTTGGCAGCGAAATCCGAATCAAACAACCTTGTTGTACTTCTACACATTCGATATGGCCTTGATGGGCTGAGATCACGCCTTTTGCCACACTCAACCCAAGGCCTGAGCCAGAATCGTCATTTCTTTTTTTCTTTCCTGAATAAAACAACTCGAACATTTGTTCTGCTTCATCGGGTTGCAGTGATTGGCCTTGGTTGTAAACATCAATCACCACATTCTGCTGACTCTGATAAATCGTCACACTGACCTGTTTATCTTTAGGGGAATAGCACAATGCATTGTCCAGCACATTGAATAACGCTTGCTCTAGCAAAGCCCAACTAACTTCAACCGATGAAACCGCCCCATTGACAACAATATCAATGTCTGTGGTGAATGAAGAGAAACGACCAATAACGCTTTTTACAATGTGTACAATAGATTCTTGTTGCTTCTGGATGCGAACCACACCGTGCTGCAATTTCGTTGCTTGCAAAAGGTTCTCTATGTATTGGTGTAAGCGATGGCTTTCTTTGATGGCACTGCCGAGCAGTTCATCCTTTTCTTTGGCTTGCAGTTGTGACTGATATTCTTTGAAGGTGGTGAGATTACCGATAATCCCCGCGAGCGGAGTTCTCAAGTCATGGGATACAGAGAGCAAAATTTGGTGGCGCAATTGAACTTGCTCTAGCGCATTTTGTTGACGTCGATATCGCTCAGCGAGCTGACTAGTGGTAAAAGCAACCACAATAAAAACGACTAAGTTAATGATGTCATCCAAATGGAACATCTGCAGCGAATACCGAGGCGTGGTAAAGAGAAAGTTGAAACTGATGGCTTCGACAATGGCCGCCACATAAGCTATCCGAGAGTGGCATTGGAGGGCAATCACAACAATAGAAAGCTGGAGTATCAGTAACACCGCGATGGTTGAGCCTAACCAGTGTTCAAGTCCTAAAGATACGACAAGTGCAAAAACAAACACCGATGCCGATAAGAAATAACGCTTCTGTAGCCAACTCATTGCCATATAAGTCATTTAAATGAAAATCTTAACGGCGACTCTATCAGATGAGGAATCAGGGTTCGCGTAAAAAAAGCGTAAAAAATGGCGGATAATAACGGTGAAAAGCTCTGAGCCGCTTTATGATGATGTTCGAACACTGATTCACTGAATATATCTAACCTCGACAGTTACACAGAGTGATTTACAAGCTCAACCTCCAGAAGGCAAGCTTCTCATTAGCAGTGCCACGTATCGTCATTAAAAGCACTCCGTTTACGTTTCTATAAGTTTTAATACTCTCGGTTGTAGAGAAGCATAAAATACTTCATCTCTTTAAGCTTCTCCAACTTTGAAGGGATTATGTATAACAC
>NZ_WXWP01000212.1:0-4429 GCF_009904765.1 Vibrio sp. V39_P1S14PM300 | reverse complement strand
CCATGCGGGTGATTAAGTGATGTTATGCGTTAACGTCATGATGGTGGCGGTGATTATAATATTAAGAAGAGTTTTGATCCATAATGTGGAATATATATCACGCAATTAAATTTAATTTTTCAATGGTGCGGTTATTTCACATTATATTTGTGGGTATTTGTTTAGTGATTGAATTGTTATTTGTTGGTTTGGCGTGAATATGGTCTCCACAAGCAAAATGGATGAGAAGCTGTCATTGGACGTTGTGACTTGAGCGCCAGAGAGTAACGTTAACCGGTCTAGGATTCCGGTACCTTAACTCTCGCCTCGGCGGGCTATCCTCGTTATACTTCGTGACTGAATTCAACGTGGGCTGAACATGTCAGCCCTTTACATGCAAGAGCACAGAATATGCAAGAGTACTTCGAGTTTTTTCAACAAAATATGATTCTTTCGCTGGCATGGGCGGGCTTAGTGATTGCCCTTATCATGAATATTATGAAGTCAGTGAGTGCCGCTTATAAAGAGGTCTCGGCCTCACAGGTTACGGAACTGATGAATCGCCACAATGGTGTGGTGGTGGATATCCGTACTAAGGACGAGTTCAAAAAAGGTCATATTACCGATGCGCTTCACATTTTGCCGTCGGACATCAAAGCGGGTAACTTAGGTAGCCTTGAAAATCATAAATCTGACCCAATCATTGTGGTATGCAAAACCGGCCAAACTGCGCAAGAAAGTGCAAACTTGCTGGCCAAAGCGGGCTTTGAACACGTCAATCTGCTTAAGAACGGTCTGATTGCATGGAATGAAGCGAACCTGCCGTTGGTTCGTGGCAAAAAGTAATTCCGGCTCGGCTCCCGCCTTGCATGCATTGATATGAGAGACGCTGTCTAAAAAGGCAGCGTTTGCCTGCCAGAGATGTGATGCTTTCCACGTAATGGTTGCTTCATCTGGTCATGGTAACGTCTCTCCGTTAGTCTGATTCCAGACTCGATATTACAGAATTTTTAAGGATTAAAACCATGGCTGAAGCAGCACCACAACAAGACGCACAGAACTTCGCAATTCAACGTATTTTCCTGAAAGATGTGTCGTTTGAAGCGCCGAATTCACCAATCATGTTCCAGAAAGAGTGGAACCCGGATGTGAAACTGGATCTCGACACACAAAGCCGTGAGTTGGGCGAAGGTGTGTACGAAGTTGTGCTTCGCTTGACGGTAACAGTGAAAAACGAAGAAGAAACGGCGTTTCTGTGTGAAGTTCAGCAAGGTGGTATCTTCACAGCGGAAAAAATGGAAGCCGGTCAACTGGCGCACTGCTTAGGCGCGTTTTGTCCAAACATCCTGTTCCCATACGCACGTGAGACTATCTCCAGTCTGGTCGTAAAAGGCACATTCCCGCAACTGAACCTGGCGCCAGTCAACTTCGATGCGCTGTTCATGAACTACCTGCAGCAGCAAGCGCAGCAAGAAGGTCAGGCGGAAGCCTAATCACGCGGTACAGACGCTGAGTTAAGCTAGCTTGGCGCCGCAGTAAGCAGATTAAAATGCACAAAGTATCGGTTTAAAGCGATGCGTTGTGCATTTTTTGTTTATTATTCAATAAAGACTTGAGTGGATAAATCGATGACAGAGTCACAAGCGAATAATGTGTACGGAAAAAAGATCGCCATGACCGTGCTGGGAGCGGGCTCCTATGGTACCTCCCTGGCCATTTCTCTGGCCAGAAATGGTGCCAATGTGGTGTTGTGGGGGCATGATCCCGAGCATATGGCGCGTCTGGAAGCTGAGCGCGCTAACCATGCCTTTCTGCCTGATGTGGCCTTCCCACCGTCACTGATAATCGAAGCGGATCTGCGTAACGCGGTGCAGGCCAGTCGTGATCTGCTGATCGTGGTGCCCAGTCATGTGTTTGGGATTGTACTGGGTAACATCAAGCCGCATTTGCGCTCAGACACACGCTTGTGCTGGGCAACCAAAGGGCTGGAGCCGGAAACGGGGCGTCTGCTGAAAGAAGTGGTGCACGATGTACTGGGTGAAGGTTATTCGCTAGCAGTATTGTCCGGTCCGACGTTTGCTAAAGAGCTGGCGATGGGATTACCCACGGCCATTTCGGTAGCATCACCGGATACCGAGTTTGTGCGTGACCTGCAAGAAAAAATCCACTGCAGTAAGACCTTCCGTGTGTATGCCAACGATGATTTTATCGGCATGCAGCTGGGCGGAGCAGTGAAAAACGTCATTGCGATTGGCGCAGGCATGTCCGATGGGATTGGTTTTGGGGCGAATGCCCGTACGGCACTGATCACCCGAGGTTTGGCGGAAATGTCACGCCTGGGCGCGGCACTGGGGGCCAAACCTGAAACCTTCATGGGCATGGCAGGATTGGGTGATCTGGTGCTGACTTGTACAGACAACCAATCGCGGAACCGCCGCTTTGGCCTCGCGCTAGGGCAGGGAAAAGACGTCGATACGGCGCAACAAGAGATTGGCCAGGTAGTCGAAGGTTACCGCAATACCAAAGAAGTCTGGTTGTTGGCCAGCCGGATGGGTGTTGAGATGCCGATAGTTGACCAGATTTATCAAGTATTGTATCAAGGTAAAGATGCCCGCTTAGCCGCACAGGATTTGCTGGCGCGCGATAAAAAAGCGGAAGGGAAATAGACACACGTAAAACGCCCGCTGTGGGGACGATGAAGGCATATCGTCACGCAGGCTGGGTGGTCGGGAACGAGTATGAAACATTGCGAAAAACAGAGGGTGTGGAAAGCAATCGTGCAGGAAGCGCGCGAGCAGTCTGAGCAGGAGCCCATGCTGGCCAGCTTTTACCATGCCACCATCATTAAGCACGAGAGTTTGGCCGCCGCATTGAGTTACATCCTGGCGAACAAACTGAATACCGCCTCCATGCCTGCCATGGCGGTACGCGAGGTTGTCGAAGAAGCGTTTAACAGCGACTCGTGTATCACCGAAGCGGCCGCTTGTGATATCTGCGCAACGGTGAACCGTGACCCGGCAGTGTCGATGTATTCCATGCCATTGCTGTATCTCAAGGGATACCA
Source organism: Vibrio sp. V39_P1S14PM300 (assembly GCF_009904765.1). Classification (NCBI taxonomy): domain Bacteria; kingdom Pseudomonadati; phylum Pseudomonadota; class Gammaproteobacteria; order Vibrionales; family Vibrionaceae; genus Vibrio; species Vibrio sp. V39_P1S14PM300. Next base: position 1,386 of record NZ_WXWP01000212.1, on the reverse strand, counting down.
TGCTCTGCAGGGCTATCGGGTGGCCAACTGGTTATGGAAGCAAGGCCGGATTGCACTGGCGACGTATTTTCAGAATCAGATCTCGGTGGCGTGTCAGGTGGACATCCATCCGGCAGCTCGCATCGGCCGTGGGATCATGCTCGATCACGCGACAGGAATCGTCATCGGTGAAACGGCCGTGGTGGAAGATGATGTGTCCATTTTGCAGGACGTAACGCTCGGTGGTACGGGGAAAGAGTGTGGCGATCGACATCCTAAGATCCGTGAAGGGGTGATGATTGGGGCCGGGGCTAAAATTCTTGGCAATATTGAGGTCGGAGAAGGGGCGAAAATTGGCTCTTGTTCGGTGGTGCTCCAGCCAGTGCCGCCACATACGACAGTCGCCGGTGTACCCGCTAAGATTGTTGGACGGCCCAAAACGGATAAACCGTCATTGGATATGGACCAGCAGTTCAATGGTCGCTCGCAAAGTTTTATTGGCGGCGACGGGATTTAAGCCGTAGACAAGATAACCAGGCGCACCACTGAGTGCGCCTTTTTGTTGTGGCTGAGCCACATGCAATAAAAAGGGAAGGCCGAGCCTTCCCTTAAACCGTTAGCCGGATGTCAGCTTAACGCGTCCAGCTCCGCCAGCACTTCATCAGCCCAGCTGATCCACGCTTTGCGCACCAGCAGGTTGCGACGCAGTGTTAAGCGTTCCAGACGCTGATGCTTGTCCAGGGTAGACGGTGTGGAGTAGTAAGCCGCTTCGATTTCCTGATAATGGGCAACCAGTTTACGTGATTCTTCGACCAATTCCGCCAGTTGAGCTCGGAATGGGTCAGCCGCTTGCACAGAACAGGCCATCAGTTTGGCAGAAAATTCATCGCGTACGGTCGGATGAGCGGTCGGTTGATCGAACCATTCACCCAGCGCACTTCGGCCGGCATCTGTAATAGAATAAACCTTACGATCTGGCTTGCCTTCCTGGGGCTCTAATACACAGGTCACCAGACCATTTTGAGCCATTTTGTTCAGCTCGCGGTATACTTGTTGGTGGCTGGCTTTCCAGAAATAGCCGATGCTGGCGGAAAACTCTTTAGTGATATCGTATCCGGTGGCATCTCGTGTGCTCAGAACAGTAAGGATAACGTGTGGTAATGACATGTCTTCAATCCAAATGGTCAATAAACTCAAAAAACAACTGTTCGAGTTACCGTTGTGCTTCTAAAGGCACTTCATCATCAGTTCACTCAAACAACGCCAACATCAATGTTGGTCATGTCACCTTATAAGCCGTTTATCACCTAGATCGATATGTAAATCGAAGACTGCGGATATATGGGTATGATTGTGTTCCCGCAGAGGGAAACTAGTATATCTAAATAATAAGCATAAAGTAGAATA
>NZ_WXWP01000313.1:0-4447 GCF_009904765.1 Vibrio sp. V39_P1S14PM300 | reverse complement strand
ACCCACGATGGTGATGGTATTCGCACCATTCTGTTTCTGAAGGGATGCAGCCTGTCCTGTCCTTGGTGCCAAAACCCAGAAAGCCGCAGTGCAAAGCACTCTCTGCTGTTTGATGAGCGCAGTTGTATGGCGGACTGCCAGCTTTGTATATCGGCTTATAAACAAACCGTAAACGGCGACATGGCGAGCGATGGTGTCCGACGCATTGACGATCACATCATCATCAATCGAAACGTCATGAGCGAAGCGCAGATCATAGCGCTGCGAAACGTATGTCCAACACAAGCGCTCAGCATATGTGGAGAAGCGGCGAAATCGGACGACCTGTTTGAAGTGTTGATGAAAGACAAGCCTTTCTACGATCAAAGCCAAGGTGGCGTGACGTTTTCTGGTGGCGAGCCGCTGATGCAGCCAAGTCTTGTGGCAGAACTTGCCGAACGTTTGCATCAAAACCATGTGTCTACGGCGGTGGAGTCGTGCATGCATGTTCCGTGGAAAAACGTAGAAAAAGTTGCGCCGTATATCGATTGCTGGTTAGCGGATCTTAAACACACCGACGAAGAAAAGTTTCTCTGCTGGGCGAAGGGATCGTTAAAACGCATCAAAGACCATTTTAGAAAATTGGCACCAATTGCCAAACGCATTGTTATTCGCGTGCCGGTTGTGCCGGGCTTCAATGACACCATTGATGAGCTCAAAGCGATCATTGATTTCGCTGCTTCATTAGAAAGCTGTCAAGAACTCCACTTGCTGCCGTATCACACCCTCGGCATCAATAAATACCGTTTGCTCGATATGCCTTACGAGTGTTCTGACAAACCATTAAATAATCCAGAACTGCTAGAAAACGCAATGCAATACGCAAGCGAACATACTCAACTTAACGTGATTGTTAGAGGTTAACCATGGACCTACATACCCTTCCTGAGCGGATCAAAGCCCACAAATCGGCACTGGTCAACATCGTAACGCCGCCTATCTGTACCGAGCGCGCAGAGGCTTACACTCGGGCGTATCAGGCAAATGAAGACAAACCTGTGATTGTGCAACGAGCGTTGGCGTTACAAGAGCACTTACGCACTCGTACCATTTGGATTAAGCACGACGAGCTGATTGTCGGTAACCAAGCGAGCAAAGTACGCGCTGCGCCGATCTTCCCTGAATACACAGTGCGTTGGATTGAAGCGGAAATCGACGAACTGGCCGACCGACCTGGGGCTGGTTTTGCGGTAAGTGAAGAAGACAAACAAAGCATTCACGCCATTACGCCATACTGGCGCGGTAAAACGGTTCAAGATCGCTGCTATGGACTCTTTACCGACGAGCAGCAAGAGATCTTAGCCAGCACCATCATTAAAGCCGAGGGCAACATGACTTCGGGCGACGCGCACCTTGCGGTGGATAACGAAAAAATCCTGAAGATCGGTATGAACGGTCTGCTGGATGAGGTTCGTCAGCATCGCGCTAATAACGACGTGTCGACGTATGAAGGGTTGAAGAAAGAGCAGTTTTATAAGTCCGTCGAAATTGTCTTGCTTGCGATTCAGGAACACATGGTGAGTTACGCCGATCTCGCTCTGGAAATGGCACAAAACGAAACGCGACCAGAGAGGAAAGCGGAACTGGAGACAATCGCAGAAAACTGTCGTCATGTGGCTTTCCATGCGCCAACCAACTTCTGGCAAGCTCTGCAACTGAGCTATTTTGTGCAGTTGATGTTGCAAATTGAATCGAATGGCCACTCTGTTTCATTCGGTCGGATGGACCAGTTCCTAAACGACTACTATGTGCATGATCTTGAAAGTGGCGCGATGAACAAAGCGTTCGCCCTTGAGCTATTGCAAAGCTGTTGGTTGAAATTGCTTGAAGTAAACAAGATTCGCTCTGGTGCGCACTCAAAAGCATCGGCAGGTTCTCCGCTGTATCAAAATGTCTGTATCGGTGGCCAAAAGCTGAATGAGAATGGAGAACCTGAAGATGCCGTAAACCCGCTATCTTGGGCGATTTTAGAGTCCTGTGGTCAGCTACGTTCCACGCAACCGAACTTGAGTGTTCGCTATCATGAAGGTCTGAATCAAGCGTTCTTGATGGGCTGTATTGAAGTGATCAAATGTGGATTCGGTATGCCTGCATTCAACAACGATGAAATCGTCATTCCAGAGTTCATCAAGCTAGGTGTCGAGAAAGAAGACGCTTACAACTACGCGTCTATTGGCTGTATTGAAACCGCTGTTCCGGGCAAATGGGGTTACCGTTGCACGGGCATGAGCTTCATTAACTTTGCGCGTATTTTACTGGCTGCGCTTAACGAAGGTGTGGATGCAACCACGGGCAAAGCCTTCTTTCCGCATGATAAGTCGCTAGCAAAAGGTAACTTCGAGAGCTTTGAGCAAGTCACCGCTTCTTGGGCGGAGCAAATTCGCTACTACACACGTAAATCGATTGAGATCGATACGGTAGTCGACAGCGTGCTTGAGCAGCAAGCGCAAGATATTTTCTGCTCATCGCTGGTGGATGACTGTTTGGCGCGTGGTAAAACAGTAAAAGAAGGCGGAGCGAAATACGATTGGGTATCTGGCTTGCAAGTGGGTATCGCCAATTTGGGTAACAGTTTGGCGGCGATCAAACATTTGGTGTTTGAAGAAGCACAAATCAGCCAAACGGAACTGGCAAAAGCATTAGAACAAGACTTTGATGGTATTGAGAACGAACAACTTCGCCAACGCTTAATCAACTTCGCGCCAAAATACGGCAATGACGACGATTATGTCGACCAATTGCTGGCTGATGTTTACCAAGTTTATATCGATGAGTTGGCGCAATTTGTCAACACACGTTATGGGCGCGGACCAATTGGTGGTGGCTACTACGCGGGAACATCGAGCATCTCTGCTAACGTGCCATTTGGCGCATCCACGATGGCAACACCAGATGGTCGAAAAACGAAAACGCCACTGGCGGAAGGCGCAAGTCCAGCATCGGGCTCTGACCGTTTGGGACCAACGGCGGTGTATAACTCAGTCGGTAAAATTCAAGCCAATAAAATCTTAGGTGGCGTGTTGCTTAACCAGAAATTAAGCCCAGCGGCTGTTGCTTCAGAAGGGGATAAGCTCAAGCTATCGATGCTGATTCGTACCTTCTTTAATCACCACAAAGGTTGGCACGTACAGTACAACATCGTCTCTCGTAAAACCTTGCTGGCAGCGAAGAAGAACCCTGAACAATATCGTGACCTTGTCGTACGAGTTGCGGGCTATTCAGCCTTCTTTACCGCGCTGTCACCAGACGCGCAGGATGACATCATCGCTCGTACCGAACACGAGTTGTGATGGTTTCAATACCTACTAACCGAAAAGGCGCCGTTTAGATCCATTGTTTATATTTTTTATTACCCATATTGCCATTTATAAAAATTGAAAACGCTCACAGGCCTGGCCGCTCACGGTATCCATTTTAAGGGCTGGGCCTGGCTTGTTGATAGAATGCTCAGTGCTCTAGGGTTAGCAAGCTAGTGAGTTAGTACAGTTTATCAAACCAAACATCGACCGCTCCTGCTTGTTGCAGCCCGGCAAGGAAGTCGGTGTTGATAACGAGCTCTTTCCCATCCCACGCCAGTGGCGTGTCTTTTAAGCCGTGCTCATCGAGCGAAGCCAGCTCCGGTAGGAGAGCAAAATCGATAAAGGTATACTCTGTGCACACTTTATCCAGATCATGCTCGGAATTGGGCGTGTTAAAATCCAACTCTCCCCACCACTGTGTGAGTTGATCTAGCCATTTTTCGTCAAGTTCCTCAAGGATATCGTCATAAATATACAGCGTTTTGATGTCACCAAAATGCATATACACATCCGGTTGCGTGAACACAAATTTCGCGCGTTTTTCAGGTAGCACAGTGGTCACAGCGACTTTGTCAAAAGGAATGAATGTCATACTACGTCCTTGTTAAATAGACTGTTCACAGGGTTTGAACGTGGTGTTGATCGGATTGGTCGCCATGATGCGTTCTACGATGGAATGATGGAAAAGAATTCTCGTCGATTCTTCCATCATAAATACAAGCCGCTGATTGAGAGGGATTTGGGCGAGTATCGCTTCATCTAGCACCAGCTTTTCTATTCCCGTAACCTTGCCTATTGAATCAACAGACATATACTCCGATTTCTCAAGGTCGACGCATTTAATCCGTTGTAAGCAGTTGATGAATAAGTAATCTCGCTGCACCTGGTCATTGTTTATGTATGCGGGTACCCAATTGATGCCGTAGAGGTATTGCAGACCCGCCTTCATCACCACTCGTTTAGACAACGCGATCACTTTCGTGTGCACAAATTCAGGAGTTTCATAGTCGTCTTCCGGTTTGAACGTTTCGTAGATACGAATAGGTTCAATCGGCGGGCGGGCGCACTCTTTATAATTGATATAACGTTTATCGTGGTCACTTACTTCA